>NZ_JAEILC010000116.1:5342-20649 GCF_016307435.1 Pseudomonas sp. S4_EA_1b
AAGCCCGCTCACCACAAAAGCCCTGCTCATACATGGACGCCCCCAGAATGCCAAGCACTCAATTCGTGAAAACACAGACGGCCATCAGGGGCAAGCCCCCTCCTACATTGGAATGGGGTTGGCGCTGGGATCAGTGCTCGATCACTTCGCCGCGCATGGGTGCCAGGCGGGCGAGCAGGCGGTTTTGTGTGGGCACTGGGATGCCTTCGCTGTCCATCGCTTTGATCAGATCCTCCACCAATGCGTTGAAGTCACTGCGGCTGACGTTCTGGCCTTTGTGGCTCTCGGCCATGCTGTCGCCGGTGTAGGTGCATGGGCCGCCGGCTTCGACGCAGAACTGTTCGATCAGTTTGTTGCGCAGGCGCTGGATGTCGATACGCCGGAAGCGCTCGACGATGCGTTCGTCGCGGGCGATGTTGAGCAGCATGCCTTCGACGATGCGGGTGATGCCGGGCATGGCGCCGAGGTCGCGGTAGAGGCTGTCGTCCTTGGGCGGTTGCTGGGCGCAGGCGCTCAGCAGCGCCAGCAACAGCACGGGCAATACGCGCATCAGAAACTCCCCTGGACGGACAGGTAAGTGCCGTTCTGGTTATCCAACGTGGCGATTTCCCCCAGCCGTGCATACGCCAGCACAAACGACACATGCTTGCTGGGGAAGTATGCGAGGAACACGTCCGCCCAGTCGCTTTCTCCGGCGAACGCCAGGTTGTCGGGTTTCTCGCGGTACTCCACGCCCAGCGCCCAGCGCGGGTTGAACAGCAGCGCCACCGAGCCTTCCTTGAGCAGGCTACGGCGGTCGCGGCGGTCGCCGCCAAAACCGAGCAGGCCGGTTTCATTGGCGCGGCTGTAGCGCAGGCCGCCGTTGACCAGCACGTTGTAGCCAAAGGCCGCGCCCATGAACAGGCGGCTGGCGGCCAGGTAGCCTTCCACATCGCTGTCACGCTTGGCGCCGATCAGGCGCGGAATATCGAACGTGTTCTGATGCTTGTATTGCAGGCCCAGCGAAACCTGGGGCAAGCGGTCGTAGATCACATCGCCGAACAGCCGCACTTTGACCCCCAGCACATCCTGGCCGAGGTGGTCGTCGGGCAGGTTCAGCTTGTGTACCAAGGTGCCCAGGTCAAAACGTTGCCGAGCGAAAGAGACTTCCACGCGGTTGTCGTAGGCCAGCGCCAACCCGGCGACATCGAGCCGGTAGTCCGGCAGGTCGACCGTGGTGGCAAACGCCGTGGCGCCCCATTCGTGTTGCTCGCCGTAACCGGTGAGCACCGCCCACGGGGTGATGCCGCCGCCCGCCGCGCCTTCCAGGCTGCTGGCGCCGCCGGTGGCGAGCAGGCGACCGTTATCGGCCAAGGCGGCGGGCAGGCTCAGGCTGGCCATGCAACCGATCAGTAGAGAAAGACGCACGTCATAGCCCTCAATGCACCTGCGAAGTTTGCGCACTGAGAGGCAAGGCCACCCAGGCTTCGAAAGCGTCGGCGCTCAAGGGCCGACTGATCAGGTAACCCTGCGCCGTATCGCATTGCCAGCGCTCCAGCAGGCGCAGGCTGTGGGCGTACTCGACCCCCTCGGCGACCACCTTGAGCCCCAGGTTATGGCTCATCTCGATGGTGGAACGCACGATCACTGCGTCTTCGCTGGTTTCGTCCAGGTTGCGCACAAACGACTGGTCGATCTTCAACTCTTGCACAGGCAGGCGCTTGAGGTGGGCCAACGACGAGTACCCGGTGCCAAAGTCATCCACCGACAGGCTGATGCCGCACTCGCGCAGCAGGTGCAGCACTTTCAAGGCCTTTTCCGGTTCGCGCATCACCGCGCTTTCGGTGATCTCGAACACCAGTTGTTCGGCCGGCAGCCCGTAGCGCCGCAACAGCGCCGAAACGCGGTGGGCCAGCTCATCGCCAAGCAAATCGTCGGCCGAGATGTTCAGCGACAGTTGCAGGTACAGGCCTCGGCGGTTCCACTCGCACAACTGGCGGATGCCCTCTTCAATCACCCACTGGGTCAGCAACTGGATGCTGCCCGAACGCTCGGCCAGGGGGATGAATTCCGCCGGCGAAACCATGCCGAACTGCGGATGCTGCCAGCGCAACAGGGCTTCAGCCTGACGCACATGGCCCAGACGAATATCCAGCTTGGGCTGGTAGTGCAGCAGCAACTGGCCTTGGCCGGGGGCGTGGCGCAGGTCGCGGATCAGGGTGATCTGGCGACGATGAGCAAGGTCGCGGCCCGGCTCGTACACCTGCAAGCGACCGGGCATTTGCGCGGCGTCCTTCATGGCAATCGCTGCGCGTTCCAGCAGGCTATGCGCAGAATCGCCATCGTCCGGGTACACCGCGATGCCCAAGCGGCAGTCGAGCGCCAGGTCGTGGCCGGCGATACGCTGGGGGCGCAATAGCAATTGCTGCAGCTTGTCGGCCAGGCCCACCGCTTCGTCACGACCGGAGCCATCAAGCAGCAGCAGGAACTCGTCGGCAATCAGATGCGCCAGGGTGTCCCGTGGGCGCAGCACGGCTTGCAGGCGTCGGCTGACATTGAGCAACAACTCATCCACGGCGTCCGGCCCGGCGGTTTCGCTGGCGGCGCGCAGGTTGTCGATGCCCAAGTAAATCAGCGCCATCGGCCGCTGGGTGGCAATCGCGCTGCCCAGGCGCTCCATGGCCAACGCACGGTTGGGCAAACCGGTGAGGCGATCATGCAGCGCGTTGTGGGCCAGTTGCTGTTCACGCTCGGCGATGCCGCGTTGCATTGCGTTGAGCGTCAGGGCCAGGCGGCCCAGTTCGTCGCTGCGGGTCAGGATGACCGGGGTCTGGTAGTCGCCATGGCCAATACGTTCGGCGGCCTGGGCCAAGGCTTGCACCGGACGCGATACGCCCCGCGCCAGCAGCAATGCGCCGACCAGCGACGCCGCCAACGCAATCAGTGCGATGGCCAGAATCTTTTCATCCAACGGCACAAAGGCTTGCATCGCCGAATCCAGCGGGCTTTGCAGCAAGGCCAGCACCTGGCTGTCGGCGTCGCTGGCCAACACCAGCGATTGGCTGAGAAAACGGTGCGCCAGATGCTCGGTGGTGGACACGCCCTCATGGGTGGACGCCCCCAGCATCAGGCTGACGATACTGTCGCGCAGCACCTGGGGTTGGGTGCTGACCAGCGTCCCGGGCTGCTGGCGGTCGATGGCCAGGAACGACACTTCCAGATTGCTCAACGAACGCAGTTCATCGGCGAACGCCGTGTCCATGCTGAAGCCCATCACCACCCGCGCAATCGGCAACGGCGCCAGCACCGGCGCTTCCACCAGCAGGTGCGGCGTGCCTTGCAGCGGCACGATCAACAACGCGGCCTGGCGCTGGCGGCGCATTTCACGCAATGCCTGGTCGTAACGAAAGCTCGAACCCTCGGCGACTTCGTCGACGGTGCTGGCCAGGACTTTGCCGTCCATGCCCAGCAGGATCATGTCGCTGGCATTGATGCGTTTGCCGTGGTTGAGCAGTACCGAGCGCATCGTCGCCGAATCGCCACTGGCCACGGCATCGCGAAAGCCAAAGTCGGCCGCCAGCAGTTGCACGCCATCGGCCAGGCGCCGGCCGCGCACATCCAGCAAACGCTCGAACACCCGCGTGCCCACCTGCAACTGGGCCAACGCCTGGCCATGGACAGCCTGGCGGGTGGCCATCTTGACGCTGAAATACAGCGCGCCGATCACCACCAGCGACAGCAGGATCAGGACCGTGGCGACCCGCGCCTGGTAACTACTGCGCAGTTTCACGGGCAGCTCGATTGAAGGCGTCACCGAAGGCGGTCGGCGCCGGTGGCAGGTCTGCCGAGGCGGGTTGCAGGGTGAGCTGCACGCGGTGGCTCAGGCCGGCGGCGGGAATATGCAAGGTGCCGCCGTCCAGCGGCTGCATATCCGCCAGCTGCGGGTGCCACAGGGTGGCGTGGTAATCCCCCGGCGCCAATGGTTCCAGGCGCACGCGGCCTTGGGCATCGCTGACGCCGAAGTGAGGATCGTCGGTGACGTAGATATAGCCGAGCATCCAGTCATGGATATTGCAGCCCAGCATCACCACGCCCGGTTTGTCGAACAGCAGCGGTGCGGTCGGCGTGCCTTCGTACAGGCGCAGTTCGAAACGCTTGGCGGCCGAAAATGAATACACCTGATGGCGAATATTGTCGCTATTGGGGAAGCGCACCTGGGTGCCGGTATGCACCGCCAGCACATGGGGGGCGAAGCGCTGGCCACGTTGGTCCATCTCCGCCTTGGGCGCGACGGCCGCCACAGCGGCCGGGCCTTGCAAAGTCACAACCGCATCGCTGACCGGGCTGCCATCGGCCTGCTGCACCAACACCTCAAGGGTGGCCGCCGAAACGGGCGCTGCCGCCGCCAGCAAGAGCATCATGCGAGATAACAGGTTTACACATCGGGCCATGGGAGATCCGGTAGAAAGCGTCCAGCCTTGGCGGAAAAGAACGGTCACGGCCATGATGCCGCAATCAAGGCAAAATGCCACTATTGAACACAGGAGGACGCTAAACCGTTGGTCGGTAAAAACTGTGCAAACGGTCAGGCTCCGTAGAAGTTATCGACCATACCTAAAAAAGCTGTAGTCACCTGCAAGGTGTCTAGACCGCCGCGCGTTCGCGCCGCATCCACATCTCAAAAGCCATGGCGTTGAGCGGCCGGCTGATCAGGTAGCCCTGGGCGGTGTCGCAGTTCCACTGTTTGAGCAGCTTCAAGCTGGGTTCGAACTCCACCCCTTCGGCCACCACTTTGAGCCCCAGGTTATGGCTCATCTCGATGGTCGAACGCACGATCACGCCGTCGCCGCCCTCGTTGTCGAGGTTGCGCACGAAGGACTGGTCGATCTTCAGCTCCTGCACCGGCAGGCGTTGCAGTTGGGCGAGGGAGGAATAACCGGTGCCAAAGTCATCCACCGACAGGCTGATACCGCAGCCGCGCAGTTGCTCCAACACGCTAAGGGCCTGGCGGGGGTTGTGCATGATGGCGCTCTCGGTAATTTCGAACAGCAATTGCTCGGCTTGCACACCGTGCTGGGCAAGCAAAGTCGTCACGCGGATCGCCAGGTCGTCGTCGGCCAGGTCGTCCACCGAGATATTCACCGACAACTGGATCAACAGGCCGCGCCGCGCCCATTCGGCGATCTGGCGGATGGCTTCTTCGATCACCCAGTGGGTCAGGCTGGCCATGCTGCCGGTGCGCTCGGCCAGGGGAATGAACTCGGCCGGCGACACCAACCCCAGACTGGGGTGCTGCCAGCGCAGCAGGGCTTCGGCCTGGCGCACCTGGCCGTGCTTGAGGTCGAGCTTGGGCTGGTAACACAGGTGCAACGCACCTTCGGCGGCGGCACGGCGCAAGTCGCGAATCAGGGTGATCTGGCGCTGATGGGCGAGGTCGCGGTCCTGCTGGTAGATCTGCAGATAGCCCGGCAGCATCGCCGCATCGTGGCGGGCGATGGCGGCGCGGCTGATCAGTTCTTCGACGTGCTGGCCGTCATTGGGGTAGACCGCAATGCCGATGCTCACTTCGTGGCGCAGCTCGTCGTTGCCAATGCGTTGAGGCTCGGTGAGCAGTGCATAGAGGCGGTCGGCGCGGGCCACGGCGCGGTCGATGCCGATATTTTCCAGCAACAGCAGAAATTCGCTGCCGGACACCCGCGCCGCGGTGTCGCTGGCCAACAGGCTCATGGACAGGCACCGGCTGGCTTCGCGCAACATGTCTTCAACCCCCTCCGGGCCGAAGCCTTCGTTGATTGCGCGGTAGTTTTCGATGCCCAGGTACAGCAGCGCCACCGGCCGCCGCGCACTGATCGCACTGCCCAAGCGCTCCATGGCCAGGGCGCGATTGGGCAGCCCGGTAAGGGGGTCGTGCAAAGCGTTATGGGCCAGTTGCCGTTCACGCATGGCGATGCCGCTTTGCATGGCATTGAAGGCGCGGGCCAGCAGGCCGAACTCATCGTGGCCACGCACCCGCACCGGGGTGCGGTAGTCACCGGCGCCGATCCGCCCGGCGGCGTCCACCAAGGCATTGAGCGGCCGCGACACGCGTCGCGCCAGAAACAACGCGCCAGCCAACGACACCACCAACACCGCCAGGGCAATTCCGAGGAACTGCCGGTCCAGCGGCGCAAAGGATTCCAGAGCATGATCCAGCGGGCTTTGCAGCAACACCCGCACGTCATCGCCCTCACCGGTATTGGCCAGCGTCAGCACCTGGCTGAGCACACGCTCGCCGTAGAACCGATGGATATGCGCCTCGGGGTCCGGACGGGCCCCACGCAACAGGTTGATCACCGTGGCCTGATAAGCGTCGGGCTGGGTGCTGAATAATTGGCCGACATGCCCGTTGCGCATGCTGAGGAACGACACCTCCAGGTTGCTCATGGAGCGCAGTTCATTGGCGAACAACGTGTCCATGGGAAAGCCCATGACCACGCGAGCGATGGGCGTTGTGTCGACGACTTCGTCCTGCACCAGCAAGTAGGGGCGCTGGTCCATGGCCACGATCAACATCTGCAAGCCACTGCGCCGGGCCCGACGCAGTGCCTCGGCATAAGGGAAGACCTGGCCCCGCGTAAACCCCGGCAAGGTGCTGACCATCACCGTGCCGTCCAGGCCCAGCACCAGCACTTCGCTGGAACGGATGCCGCTGCCGTGACGCTCCAGCACATCCAGGATCGACGCCGAGTTGCCCTCGGCCACCGCGCTTACGAATGGGCCGTCGGCGGTCAGCCAGTCGAGGCCGTATTGCAGGCGCCGACCCCGCAGGTCCAAGAGGCGTTCGAACACCTGACTGCCGGTTTTCAGTTGGGCGCGGGCCTGGTTCTCCACGGCGCGGCTGGTGGCGGCCTGCACCGCAAAGTAGGTCGCGGCGACCACCACCAACAGCAGCAACGCCAATACGCCGGCAATGCGGGTCTGGAACGTATGGCGCCACGTCATCGGCGTGCCCTCTGGCAGCGTTCGTCTGTTTCTGCCACTACGTCCATTTGTCATGTGCATTCCCTGCGACAGCTGACCTGGCGTCAAAAAATACCCGTCCATTGCAGGTATTTGTGTTGAGCAGATTAGCTCGGCGCAGGCGCTTGTCCACCCAATAAAACCGGGGACTTCAGCGTCAGCTTATTGGCGACAGAGGCTTGGCTTCTTGGGTCAGGCCGGCCCTCGCGCGCGCATGAAATCGCCCCAGCGGCGCACCAGGTAGTTGTGCTCGTCCATCACCGCGTTCCACACCGCGATATGGCCCATGCGCTGTTCATAGGAGCCGCCGTCGCGCACCTCGCCCCGGTCGATCAGCGGCAGGCCATCGCTGCCCGGCAGTTCTTCACGGGCGGGCTTGCCGGCGTACCAGTAATCCCACTCGGCGGCGCTCAAATGGTCGCGCGTGCGGGCCGGGTTGCCGATGTAATAACCCTGACGCGCCATCACCGCACCGGGCCAGCCGGACAGCCACCAGTTGAGGTACGCGTAGGCGGCATCCAGCACCGCGCCCTGGGCATGGCGCGATAACGACAAACCGCCGAACCAGGCGCGATAGCCTTCGCGCGGCACCGCCAGGCGGTACTTCACACCGGCGCGATGCAGGCGCATCAAGGTTGGAGACCACAGGCTCTGGATATCGATACTGGGGCTGAGCATCAGTTGCGCGGCTTCTTCGTCGTCTGACCAGAACGCCGCGAAGTGCCCCTCCTTCTGCTTGCGCACTAGGATGTCGGCGAGCACGTCGATATCCTCGATGCTCATATTGCCGATGTCGCGGAAACTGGCGAGCCCAGCGCCCTGCACCGCCAGCGCGGCATCCAATGCGCCAATGGCGGCGTCGCTTTGCAGTGCGGTGCGCGCGCGCCACGCCGGGTCCAGCAGCCAGCCCCAACTTTCGTTGCCCCGGCAAAAGCCTGCGGGCAGACGCTCGGGGCGGTAGGCAAAACTGTCGGCGTTGTGGGTCAGGGGCAGCATGCTGATACGTTCGGTCACGGTGCTGCCGAGGCTACCGTCGTGCTGCACAAACAGCCGCTCGCTGGGCACGCTGCCACTGCCCAGGCGGTCGTTGGGGCTCAGGCGCCCGCGCTTGGGCAAGTCGTTGATCTCGTGCCACAGCGCGATGCGGCGCGTGTCGATGGGCTGGATCGCCCGCGCCGGCCAGACGAAGTCGACGTTGTGAAACCATTGATCGTAAAGGTCGTAACTGTCGGGCTGCATCACCGCAATACGCTGGGCCTGCTCGACATCGTGCACCTGATAGACCAGGCGAATGCCAAGTTCCTGCTCGGCCCGCACGCGCAAACATTCGAGCAAAGTCACCGAAGTGCCGAGGACGCGCAGTGTGATCATCGGGCCAACCGCCGGGAAAACACCTCGAAAGAACGACGCAACAGCGCAGGGTCGAGGCCGCGCAGGATAAATACCAAGCGCGATTGCCGGTCGCTGCCCGGCCACGCAGGCAGATGCACCGGCGCGTGCAGGCAATGCTGCACGCCATGAATGACGATGGGGGCGTTACTGGCGTTCACGTTGAGCAGTCCCTTGACCCTGAGGATTCGTTCGCCGTGGCATCTTAGCAGCATCGACAACCACACCCCGAACCCTACCCAGTCCAGCGGCTGCTCGAAGGTCAGGCAGCACACCTGCGCCGCGCCATGGGAGGCGGTGGTGGATCGATGCAGTTGCCAGCGTTGCACTTCATCGGCGGGCTCGGCGCTGCGCAGGCCTTCGCCGAGCAACAATTGGTCGCCGCTGTGAATGGCGTGGGAGTCGAGGATCGGCGTACCGGCGTTGAGCGCCTGCAAGTGCGCACGCAGCGGGGCGCAATCGCCGGCCAGGTCGGTTTTGCTCAGCAGCAGGCGGTCGGCGGCGGCCACTTGGGCCAGCCATTCCGGGTGCAGGCGTTCTTGCAGGGCGGCGTGGCTGGCGTCCACCAGGGTGATCACCAGGCCGATATGGAAACGCCCGCGCAGTTGCACGTCGTTGTTGAGTGTGGCGAGGATCGGCGCCGGGTCGGCCAGGCCGGTGGTTTCCAGGATCACGCGCTTGAACGCAGGGATTTCACCGCGTTCGCGGCGCTGCAACAGGGCCAGCAGCGCGTCTTTCAACTCGCCGCGAATCGAACAACACACACAGCCGCTGGGCAGCAGCACGGTGTCCGGGGCCACTTCTTCCACCAGCAGGTGGTCGATGCCCACATCGCCGAATTCGTTAATCAGTAACGCGGTGTCACCCAGGCTTTCACCGTGCAACAGGCGCTTGAGCAAGGTGGTTTTGCCGCTGCCGAGGAAGCCGGTGATGACGTTCAGGGCCATGCTCATGGGGCGGACTCCAAGTGATCCAACAGCGTCGCATCGAGGGGGTCCAACGCACGGCCGAGCATGCTTTCGGCCGCTTGCCAGAGTTGATCCAGGCCGCTGGCCAGAGCCTGTTTGCCGGTGGCGCCGATCAGTAAATAAGAGGCGCCCTGGAAATCTTCGACCTTGAGCCGGAACACCGCCAGCACCTGATTGATCGCGGCGATGCGGCGCAGCCGTTCCCGGCGCCGGGGCAACTCATCGCCCAAGGGGTCGCTCCAATGCAGGTCTTCGCCCAGCAGTCCGCAGAGTCCACACATCGCTATACCCCGCTCATGGCATGACGTCGCCGGCGTTCGGGCCAAGCGTCTGGCCGACAAACAGATTGCCGCCCGGCTCGCTGGCGAGCAGCACGGCGGTGGGCGCCACTTCATCGGCCAGGCCGAAGCGGCCCAGGGGCAGCTCGGCGGCTTTGGCGCGTTTCCAAGCCTCGCTGATCCCGCCCACTAACGGCGTTTCGATCGGCCCCGGGGCGATGGCGTTGACCAGTACGTTGTCCTTGGCCACTTCCAGGGCCAGGGACTTGGTGAAGCCGATCACCCCGGCCTTGGCGGCGGCGTAGTGAGTCAGCTCGGCGCCGCCCTTGATGCCCAGTTGCGAGGCCACATTGATGATCCGCCCCCAGCGCTGCGCCAGCATGTGCGGCAGGGCGCGCTGACTGGCGACGAACACGCTGGTGAGGTCGACGCGCAGCATGTCGTTCCACATTTCGAGGGTCAGATCGACACAACGCGCCTGGGTCAGCATGCCGGCGTTGTTGACCAGAATATCGATACCGCCGAAGTGCTCGACACACCGGTCGACCCCGGCCTGAGCGCCTTCTAGCGTGCCGACATCGGCCACACACTCGACCACCTCGGCGCCCAGGTTGCGGCAGGTGATCGCGGTTTCGGCGAGGCTGGCGGGGTTGCGGTCGGCCAATAACAGACGCGCGCCTTCAACCGCATAAGCGCGGGCGATGGCGGCACCAATGCCGCTGCCGGCACCGGTGATCACAGCGCGACGATCAGTGAGTTGGGGCATATACATTCTCCAGAAACAAACAAAATTCCAATGTGAGAGGGGCCTGCCCCCGATTGCAGTGGTTCAGCCAGGACAGCTGCGTCTGGCAACCCCCCATCGGGGGCAAGCCCCCTCCCACAGTTGAAGCGAGTACATCCGTCGGGCCAGTGGCATTCCATAGTGGGAGCGAGTACATCCGTCAGGCCAGGGGCATTCCAATGTGGGAGGGGGCTTGCCCCCGATTGCGGCGGTTCAGCCAGGGCAGCTGTGTCTGACCCACCACCATCGGGGGCAAGCCCCCTCCCCCCCATCAGTCAGGCCAGCGTACGGTCAGGCCGCCGTCGATGACGATGCTCTGGCCGGTAAGGTAGCTGGACGCATCACTGGTCAAGAACTGCACCAGCGACGCCACTTCATCGGCGCGCCCTACCCGGCCCAGCGGAATAGCGCGGGCGGCTTTGGCCAGTCCTTCGGGGCCGAGGGAGTTTTTGGCGTCCAGGGACTGCGGCGTCTCGATCAGGCCCGGGATCACCGCATTGCAGCGGATGCCCAGAGGCGCCAGTTCCACCGCCAGCGAACGGCACAACCCCGGCACTCCAGCCTTGGCGGCGGCGTAGTGGCTGTGGTCCTGCCAGCCGTACACGCCGCCGGCAATCGACGAAATCGCCACCAACGCACCGCCCTCGTTCATATGCCGACTGGCAGCGCGAAAGGTACGCATGACGCCCGTCAGGTCGACGTTGAGCATCTCGTCCCACAGCGCATCGGTCATGTCCAGCAACGGTGCGCGACGCAGCAGGCCGGCGTTGGCCACCGCATAGTCGAGCCGACCGAAATGCTGCACAGCCTGCGCGGCCAAGGCGTCCACCGAGGCGGTGTCGCCCACGTCCAGCGGCAACATCAGGCAGACGCCACCGGCTTCTTGCACCAGGCTCACAGTGATCTGCGGATCATGGGGATCAGCCGGAAAATACCCGCCCACTACCGTCACGCCATTGCGCGCATAGGCCACGGCCAGGGCTTGGCCGATGCCGCTGGCGGCACCGGTAATCAAGGCAACTTTACGATTCATCGAATACTCCTTACTGCACGGTTTCCGGGCGGACATGGCGGGCGGCAAACATCAGCGCACCGGACAGGAAGCACGGCAACGCACCGAACCACAGCGCCGCGGTCTGCCAGTCGCTGCCGGCGGACAACACTTGAGTGGCACCAAAGCCTGCGACCACCGCACCGATGGGCCCCATGGCATGGATGATCGCGCCGCCGGTGGCGCGAATGCTGGTGGGGAAACTTTCACTGATAAAGAACAGCGCCGCCGAGTACGGCCCGATCAGGAAGAACAGGCCCAGGCTGTACAAGCCCACCACCATGGCCATATTGCTCGGGCCGAACAGCATGCCGGCGAACGACAGACCGCCGAGCATCCAGCCCAGGCCGATCACATTGCGGCGGCCGATCTTGTCGCCCATCCAGCCATGGCTGAGGTAGCCGCAGTAACCCACCAGGTTCGACAGCACCAGGATGATCAGCGAGTTCTCGAACGAGATGTGGTGCACGCTGACGATCACCGACGTGCCCAGCACACTGAACACCTGGATCGCCGCCCAGTTGAGCAACAGCGCGGCGCCGATCACCAGGGTGGCGCGGCGTGCCGGGCCACGGAATGCGGCTTTGAGCCCGGCCTTGCTGTGTTCGTCGTAGTCCACGCCGTAGGTGGCGGCGACGTTCTGCGCTTCGTTCACCGCGCCACTTTTACGCAGTTCGCTGATGCGCTGATGGATCTGGAACTGCGGGCTCTCCTTGAGCTTGCGCGCCATGATTGCAATCACAATGGCCGGGATCGCCGCGAAGATAAAACACCCCTGCCAACCGATGATCGGCAGCAACAAGGCGGTCAACCCCGCCGCAATCAGCGCCCCTACCGGCCAGCCGCCCTGCACCAGGCTGTAGATGAAACCGCGCCGCTTGGTCAGTCGTGGGTCTTCCGACGCGCCATACAGCTCGGTGAGGTAGGTGGCGTTGACGGTTTCTTCGGCATAACCCAGACCGCCCAACGAACGGATCAGAATCAACGGCGACTTGCCCCACGCCCCGCCGATCGCGGTCAGCGCCGAACACAGCGCCGAACCGGCCACGGTGAAAATAATCCCTTTGCGCCGCCCCAGTTTGTCGACGATAGGGCCGATGGCCAGGGCGACCACGGCGGTGCCCACCGCCACCCAGGTCGCGATCTCGGCTTGCTCCACTTCACCCCAGCCGAAGTGGCGGCCGATCTCCGGCAGCAAGGTGCCGAACAGAATGAAGTCGTACACCGCAAACACCCAGGCGAAAAACGCAATCCAGGTGGCGAAGCGCACTTCCTGGGACGTCAATTGCCGGGGTTTCCAACCGGTCAGGTCAAGCTTGTTGTAGATGGACATGGGTGGCGCCTCAAGGGGTGGGGTCAGGAACGCGGTTGGCGACGGATAAAGTCGTCGGCGATTTCATCGAACGTGACAAAACGCACGCCGGCATGGCTCTGGATGTGTTCGATCAAGCGTTCGAGCATCAGCAGCACTTGCGGGCGGCCGGATACGTCGGGGTGGATGGTCATGGTGAACACCGCGTGTTCATGTTCGCGGTAGACCCAGTCGAACTGGTCGCGCCACATTTCTTCGAGGTGACGCGGGTTGACGAAGCCGTGGCTGTTGGGGGCTTTCTTGATGAACATCATCGGCGGCAGGTCATCCAGGTACCAGTTGGCCGGGATCTCTACCAAGTCGGTTTCTTCACCGCGTACCAGCGGTTTCATCCAGGTGTCGGGGTGCTGGCTGTAGTCGATCTTGGTCCAGCTGTCGCCCTTGCGTACGTAGTAGGGGTGGAAGTCGTTGTGCATCAGGCTGTGGTCGTACTTGATGCCTTTTTTCAGCAGCAGCTCGTTGGTGACCTTGCTGAATTCCCACCACGGCGCAACGTAGCCGGTGGGGCGTTTGCCGGTCACTTGGGTGATCAGTTCGATGGACTTGTCGAGGACGATTTCTTCCTGCTCGGCGGTCATCGCAATCGGGTTTTCGTGGCTGTAGCCATGCACGCCGATTTCGTGGCCGGCATCGGCGACGGCCTTCATCTGCTCGGGGAACGTCTCCATCGAGTGGCCGGGGATAAACCAGGTGGTGCGCAGGCCGTAGCGTTCGAACAGTTTGAGCAGGCGCGGCGCGCCGACTTCCCCGGCGAACAGGCCGCGAGAGATGTCATCCGGCGAGTCCTCGCCGCCGTAGGAACCGAGCCAGCCGGCGACGGCATCAACGTCGACGCCAAATGCACAAAGGATGTCTTTAGCCATGGTGTATCTCCTTAAACGTTAAGTACGGATTCGACGGACAGCGCGGCGCGCAGCAGGCGCGCGTCCTCCCCCATCGGGGCGCTGAGCAGCACCCCGGTGGGCAGGCCCAAGGCATCGCGGCCGCTGGGCAAGGTCACGCCGGGCATGTCCAGCAAGCTGCCGGGCATGGTCAGGCGCAGGGTGGCGAGGTTGGTGGTGGCGAACAGGTCGTCGTCGGCTTCCAGAGGCGCCAGGGCCGGGGCGACGTGGGCGACGGTGGGCGTGATCAGGATCGCGCCGTCGAGGTCGTCGACCAGTTGGAGTTGCAGGCGTTGGCGTGCCTCGATCAGGCCGATTAACTGGCTGGCGGGCAGCCCGCGCGCGGTTTCGAGGCGGCGGCGCACCCGTGGATCGAGTTGCGCGGCGTCGGCGCTGTCGAGCAGGGCTTGGTGCAGGGCGAAGGCTTCGAAGGCGCCGAGCCAGCCATGTTGGTGGATCAGTTCCAGTGCGCCTTTGAAGGTCGGGCTTTCACGGTTTTCGACCAGCGCACCGGCGGCTTTGAGTTGCTCCACGGCGCGCAGCAAGTTATTGCCTACGGCCGGTTCAACGTGGCTCAGCACGCTGTGCTCCAGCACAAACCGCTGACCCTTTAGGCTGCGTGCGGTATGGGTGTGCATGCGGCCGTGAAGGATATCGTCGAGGGTCAGCGCATCGCGCACGCTACGCGTCAGCGGGCCGAGACTGTCGAGGGTGCGAGCCAAAGGGAATACACCGTCGCGGTTATAGCGCCGACTGCTGCTGCGATACCCCACCAGGCCATTGAAGGCCGAGGGGATGCGGATCGAGCCGGCGGTGTCGGTGCCCATGGCGATCGGCACGATTCCAGCGGCGACGGCCACCGCCGAACCGGACGACGAACCACCGGGAATACGCGGCTGATCGCTGGCATGGGGATTGTGCGGCGTGCCGAAATGCGGGTTCAGGCCCAGGCCGGAATACGCCAGTTCACTGAGGTTGGTCTTGCCCACGCTGACCATGCCGGCGCGGCACAACAGAGCGACAACGGGCGCATCGAGCGCGGCGGCGGGGGCATTGCGACGGTAGGCGGCACCGGCGGTGGTGACGCTGCCGGCCATGTCAAACAGGTCTTTCCAGGCCAGCGGCACGCCGTCGAACGGGCTCAATGGCTGACCGGCACGCCAGCGGGCAGCGGCGGCTTCGGCTTCACGGCGTGCGCGGTCGGCGGTGAGGCTGATAAACACGCAGCTAGACCGCCGGGCCTGGTCAAGCGAGTGCTCCAGAGCTTGCACCGGGTCGCTGCGACCGTGGGCGAAACCCTCGGCCATTGATGTGGCATCTGACATCAGCGCAGTCCTTGTAAAAACGTACATATTCATAAAATGTACATTTTACAAAGGCAGCTTTCGTGCCAGCATTGGGTGATCTACTGGCGCTTTCCGGGTGGTTAACGCTAGAAATAGCGGACTAGAGCCCTTTCAGGGTTGCAGAATAATCCGACAAGCAGAGGAGAAGTGACTTAGGCTCAAATAATGTATCTTTTATTAATAAGTACATTTTGGGGCAGAAAAGTAACAACGATCCGTTTCAGGCCCCAAAAAAGTGCACACAACGTGGCGCAGAGTGA
>NZ_JAEILC010000117.1:0-35291 GCF_016307435.1 Pseudomonas sp. S4_EA_1b
GTTTAGAATCAGGTCTTCTCAAATCAAAAACTCTTGGATTCAGCACAACATACCCTAGGCGTTCCTCGCCCACACTAATCAATCCGTGCAATATCCCACTAAGAACCGTCTTGTCAAAATTACTTTCACTAACAAAAGCCGCTAGATAAACAGGCACGGTAAAAAGCTGCTGCAAGGACAGCACACCAACCATTGACTTCTTTTTCTGCGCATAGCAGAACTTCATAGCGATGCGCAGCACAACCCAATATGAAATAATCGTAGATGCACTCAGCTTACCAATCCGCCCACCGCCAGCGAAATAAATAAGACAATACAGAAGATATTTGGCTTCTTCGATCAGCGCTTGCTGATCATGACCATAATCACCGAACACCATATCGAAGCGTATTCGGCCAATTTTTTTTGCACTCAGCCTGTACGGGTTAAAGTCCCATACAGACTCGCCGTACACTGCCGTTGCATTGCCATACTCAGTGCGACAGATAACAAAATCCGACGCGGGCTTCCCATACAGCTGAGCCGCACTATCTGGCTGGCTGGTGACTGGAAACTGGCCGCTAGAAAAAAGACTACCTATCGACTGAACAGCAGCACTCAAAATACGATCCCCATTTTTTCATAGCGACCCAACCGGACTTCCCAAAACTTAGTTAACTCGCCGTATTCAAACACCTTAGCTTTAACCTTTTCGACTGTCTGTTTCACCGAGCTAGAGCGCTCACTAAGAGCATCGACTATAAACTCGATCCGGATAGATAACTCTTTGAAAAGTGCCTCAGTATGCGCTGCATCGGGGGCCGATTTACGCACGGCATTGACCACGTATTG
This sequence comes from Pseudomonas sp. S4_EA_1b, assembly GCF_016307435.1. Classification (NCBI taxonomy): domain Bacteria; kingdom Pseudomonadati; phylum Pseudomonadota; class Gammaproteobacteria; order Pseudomonadales; family Pseudomonadaceae; genus Pseudomonas; species Pseudomonas sp. S4_EA_1b. The sequence goes on from NZ_JAEILC010000117.1 coordinate 832, forward strand.
CAAACTCAGAATTTTATGCAGATCCTCCTCATCGCCGTGACATAAATAGTTTTCGCAGTACAAACAACCATATTGGGTGCGGCAGTTCGGCTCTATAATCAATCCCACATCAGTGGCAGACGTCGGCTTATTGAAATCCTCGCAGTGACCCGCCGCTATTGCGACACTACTTGCTACAGCCTTGCGGCTTCGCTCACGCACAACATGAGCAGCGTGGCGTATTGCATCCCAAAACAGGCTGAACTCGGATTGCTGCTGTTCAGGTGTTGCCTCTGCATAGGTAGAAAGATTCACCGCTTCGGTGTGATTGAGGGATGCCGCTACCGTGGACGGCGACAAACGTGCAGAGTGCATTTCAGTGCTTTTGTGCTTGCGTATTTTACGAGTTGAAAGTCTTGGTACAGTCGGATCAAGAAAGACCCCGCTAATAAACTCATAAAATTTTTCTAAGGAGCTTGTCACGTTAAGATCACCAAAGCTTTTGCAAGTTCTAAGCTGACCAGACGTAGGCATTGCAAAGAATAGTCGCTCATGTCTCGCACCATCCAAAATCCACGCACGCAGCTTTAAATACTCTTTCAGCAGCGACAAACCCGAGCCCCGCCCAATGTTGTAAAGCGTTGACTTTCCGCCAGCCCGAAATTTCACAGCCGACAACTCTTTCTTGAGAGGGGACTTTTCAACTTTGAGTGCGTCTTCGTAACTAAACTGCTCAAATTCAGCCGGAGTGGCACCTGTAATCATAAAAAAAAGGATAGCATAGGCTTTCGCCGCAAGACTCGCTAGATTAAGACGATGCCAGTTGCGCCCATCTTCATTAGCCGCATCCAAAGATGCCTGGGAGCTTCTTAGTTCGCGCGCGACATTATAATTTCTCGGCTTTTTTCGGCCAAGCCTCTCGAAGGCCGCGAAGTATTCTTCGGCCGTAGCAATTCGCCGCTCAGCTGAGTTATATGAAGGAGCAGCATCCTTAAATGGGCTGCTCGCGCCTCGGTTGGACGGAAATATAACAACTTCATAATCTCTAACTCCAACCACGAGCGGGTAAGGTTTTTTATTCAAGATAAAATCACTGCACTGCTGGGCAATGGCAAAGCAAACATCTCTATACAACTCGACATGAGCAGCGCCTGCTGTTGCAGAACCTCTATCTGGAACAATCCTTACTGCACCAGCAAGAATATGGACACTATTATCTGGATAAAGTAATTTGATCAGGCTGGATGCTCTAGTTTGGTAGCTTGACGCGGTCCGGGGCTTCAGCTTTTTATCGGATATTTTTTGATTTAGATGCGCTGTATAATCTCGATATGCCTTTTGAGCATCCACGCTACTGGAAAATATTTCTCGGTAACCCTCAGCGTTCAACCAATCAATAAAATATTCGGTATGGAAGAAATTTGCCAAGACTGACTTATCACGCAGACCGACAAAAGACTCCAAAACTCTCACAATCAGCTCACGACGACTTTCAACGAACGACTCAATCACCAATGGCGTCCCGCGATCATCATGAACACTTTTATTCTTACCACGAATGAGATATGCAAAACTACCAATATCTAACGGCTTCTTTTTAACCTTAACGGTCAGCTGCAATCGCAAACGCTCAGGTTCGGAAAACTCCTGAACCAACTCATTTAGCGTAATAATTTTTGTATTTTCGCGATGCTCTAACAGCTGCCGACTACTCATTCTTGGACCGTCAATTTCATGACTTCGTAGTTACCGTTAAACAATTTCTTCTCCCACACCTCTTGGGCGATGACTTTTTCGTGAGTCATATTGAATAACTTTAGATAGTTTTCAGTTGTTTCCCTAGACTCGTGATGCATACGTTTTTGAATAAAATCAATATCCTCCCCTAATTTCAAAACGCCTTCTTGAACCAACGGTTGCAGGCGCTGGTAGAGTTGATAGGCAAAAGTCGCTCGCAGCCAGTGATATGTAAAATCTTTTGGAAATTGGCTAGAAGCTGTACTCTGCAATTTTCGCTTTATTGTTTCCGTCACCTGCCCTGTCTGTGGCGACCTAACAATTGCGTAACGCGGATCATTTGAAGCCATGTAATAACAATTGCCTTGATCGGAGAGAAACAAATACATATCGTCCTCTTCTATCAACAGACCGGGATGACTGACTTCTAATTGAGCACGAAATTTTTCCCGCCGTCTCCTCATCATCGGACTACGTGCAAGCGTGACCAATTCTTCAGCAAGTTGCTTTGGAACATACAGAACTTGAGTTTTGTCAAATTTCGTATCAATGCCTGTGCGCGGGCCGGCATGCAATTTATAGGCACATTCCGGCACTAGTTTGTCTTCTGTAAATCCTTTCAAATGCTTCAAGCGTATGGTCAAAACACTTTGCTTACGAGCTCCAGTCATCAGAGACGTGAGAAGAATCAACCGCTCAATCGTTGACCATTTCTTTTCATTAATGGCCTCCAAAAGCGCGCCTAACTCAAGATTGGAGAGAGGTCGAAGATCCTCGCCATCTTCACGCACGAATCCCAAAGGAACGGAGCTACTAGGCGGCGTACGCCGCGTTTGGCTGCGCTTTTCAGCATCGATGATTTTCGCGCCTTTTGGGCTCTGCACGATAAGCCGCACTTGCTTGATCGTATCAACACGCTTTAGATCGAGGTAATGCCAATGCTCGGAAACGTACTTATAAAAGTGATAGACCGCAGCGGTATATTGATTGATGACCTGATTACTGCGACGGCCTTCTTTAATCAGGTGATAGAAGTACTTGTAAGTCGGGCGAAGCGAAGGACGGGCACCGGAAAAGTCGAGCCAATCCAGATTGTTATCCTCACAGAATAGGAGGTAATCCAACAGTTTACTGGCACGACGCCTAACATCATCAGTGCGTCGACTTGCAGGAGCCCTATCACGCATGAGACTCAGCAAGTAGTCGTTCGCTTCGTGCCAAGGGTTGCCATTAGCACTAAACAAAAATGGGAAATTGAACAGGGCACGGTCATTCCCTGAACCGACTTCATCGCATTTATAAAGCAGATTGGATTCAGCCCCCTCAAGCGCTGACTCAATAGAGCCGCGAGGCGCTTCACTGACATGCAGGATAGCGAAGGCATCCTGCAAATTCGGGATGAGAATCAGACGACCTTCGTGACGCGGATTGGTGTAGGACATTCGCCCCCCCTGATGAATCAGTCAATCCTATATGTTATGCGTCAGTTTACAATCGCTACCTGTCAATCTTTTTGTTGTTAAGCGATTCAACCCAAGGGTCTAACTTATGGAATAGCTTGGGATAACGCCCCTTCAGATCCTTCTTCACCTCGGCATAGGTACTGCGCCAGAAGTTCGCCAGGTCCTGAGTCACTTGCACCGGGCGTCTTGCCGGGGACAACAGGTGCAGCTTCACCACTTGGCGCCCGCCGGCGATGCGCGGGGTGTCGGCCAGGCCGAATAATTCCTGCAAACGCACCGCCAGAATCGGCGGCTGCTCGCTGTAGTCCAAGCGCACCGATGAGCCCGAGGGGACTTTGATGTGCTGCGGCGCCAGTTCATCGAGGCGCTGGGGCAGCGGCCAGGGCAGCAGGTTGTGCAGGTAGCTGGAGATATCCAGGTTAGCGAAGTGGCTCAGGCGCGAGACTTTACCCAGGTAGGGCATCAGCCAGTGCTCCAGGCCAGCCAGCAACGCGCTGTCACTGAGGTCGGGCCATTCGCTGGTTTTGCCGGCGTCCAACTGGCGCAGCAGCATCACGCGGGATTGCCATTGGCGCAGTTCCGGGGTCCAGGGTAATAGCTCCAGACCTTTGCGCCGCACCAGGTTGACCAGGGCCTGGCTGCGTGCAGCTTCGTCGAGGCCGGCCAGCGGTTCGCGGCTGAGCACCAGTTCGCCGACTTTGCGCTGACGCTCGGCGCGCAGTACGCCTTCGCGTTCGTCCCAATCCAGTTGATCGACGTTGCGGACTTGTTCGGCGAGCACCGTGTCGAACAACGTCGGATCGAAATCCGCCGCCAGGTAGATGCGTTCTTCGCGCTGGCCCTGGCGGCTACCCAGGTCGGCGATTACCAACCACGGCTGTTTCATCAGGCTATCAGCCTCCGCGAACAGCGCGGCGCGACCGTTGGCCAAGCGGTATTCGGCTCCGCCTGGGCGGCGTTGCTGGGCCACGCGATCCGGGTAAGCCAGCGCCAGCAAGGCGCCGAGCCAGCGCGGGTGATCGGGATCGGCCACCGCTTGGGTCGGCTTGCCGCGCAGATACCCGCGGTATTGCCGCGCCAGTTGCTTGGCCCGCTGCACGCCACCTTGGCTGCCGCGCGCGCGCTCCTCGCCGGACAACAACGCCAGACGGCTATGCAGGTCCGCACCGCCACCGCGCACGATATCGCGCTCGCCCAACAGCGCAGCGACGTCACACGCGGTCGCCGCCAGCCCCAGGTCCTGCCCGCGCAGCAGCAAATGGGCGATGCGCGGATGGGCCGGCAATTCGGCCATTTTCTGGCCGTGGGCGGTAAGCGTGTCGTCATTCAATGCCCCCAGACGCACCAGCAAGTCCTGGGCCTGGGCATAGGCCGCGCTCGGCGGCGCATCCAGCCACACCAGTTGGTTCGGCGTCACGCCCCAGCGCGCCAACTGCAGGGCCAGACCGGCGAGGTCGGCGGCGAGAATTTCTGCGCTGCCATACGCGGCCAGGCCTTCATGCTGGTCTTCGGACCACAACCGATAACACACCCCCGGTTCCAGGCGCCCGGCCCGGCCGGCGCGCTGGGTCGCACTGGCGCGGGAGATGCGTTGGGTGTCGAGGCGGGTCATGCCGCTGCCGGGGTCGAAACGCGGCACTCGTGCCAACCCGGCGTCAATCACTACACGCACGCCATTGATGGTCAGGCTGGTCTCGGCGATGTTGGTGGCCAGGACCACCTTGCGTTTGCCGGGCGGCGCAGGGTCGATAGCGGCGCGCTGGGCGTTGAGGTCCAGCTCGCCGTGCAGCGGGCACAGCAACACGTCGGGGCGATCACCCAGGGCGTCGGCGAGTTGCTGGTTGACCCGACGAATCTCCGCCTGGCCCGGCAAGAACACCAACACGCTGCCGGTTTCGTCATGCAGGGCTTCAAGGATGGTTTGCACCACGCGCGGTTCGATAAATTCACCGGGCTGGTACGGCCGCCCCCAGCGCATCTGCACCGGGAACATGCGCCCTTCGCTGCGCAGGATCGGTGCGTCGCCCAGCAAACCGGCCAGGCGCTCGCCTTCGAGGGTGGCGGACATCAACAGAATTTTCAGCGGCTGCTCATCGCGAAACAGCTCACGACCGTTCAGGCTCAGGGCCAGGGCCAGGTCGGCGTCGAGACTGCGCTCGTGAAATTCATCGAAGATCAGCAGGCCCACGCCCTCCAGCGCCGGGTCGTCCTGCAAGCGCCGCGTGAGAATACCTTCGGTGACCACTTCGATACGCGTGTTGGGGCCGACCTTGCTGTCGAGGCGGATGCGATAGCCGACGGTGTCGCCAACCTTTTCCCCCAGTTCGCTGGCCAGGCGTTCGGCGGCGGCGCGGGCGGCCAGGCGCCGCGGTTCGAGCATCAGGATGGTCTGCCCGGCCAGCCACGTTTCATTTAATAAGGCCAAGGGCACGCGGGTGGTTTTACCGGCGCCGGGCGGTGCTTCGAGCACGGCTTCATGGCGATTGGCCAAAGCGTCACGCAGGGCGGGTAAAACATCATCGATGGGCAACGAATTCATACTGGCTCCAAAGCAGAGCGGCGAGTATAACGGCGAACTGCCGGATGCCGACGCTGGTCTCAAGGCCGGTGTTATATAGTCGCGTATCAACCCTGTTGAGGAGCTTGTCCATGCGTATCGCTTCCCGTGTCATCGGCGGTGTTTTAGCCGTCACCCTGCTCAGCCAATTGACCGCCTGCGGTTCGATCTTCTACCCCGACCGCCGTGGTCAGATCGACGGCAAGATCGACCCGGCCATTGCCGCGCTCGACGCCGTGGGCCTGCTGTTTTATGTGATCCCGGGCCTGATCGCCTTCGGCGTCGACTTCGCCACGGGCGCGATCTATTTCGAACCGGGCAAGACTGCCCAGGTCGCCCCGGAAAAACTCCACGAAGCTATCGGCGCCGACGGCCAGGTCGACAACGCCAAACTGCAAAGCATCATCCAGAAAGAAACCGGCCACAGCCTGCCGCTGGACGACCCGCGCCTGATCCAGTTCAAGGGCAGCGTGCAGCAACTTGCCGCCCTCGGCCTGCAACCCGCCGCGTAAGGACTGCCCATGATCAGCAGTCCCGAACACGCCCGCCTGTTGCGCCTGGCGACCCGTGCGTCAGTGGCGGTCGCCTGCGTATTGATTGTTACCAAGGCTATCGCCTGGTGGTTCAGCGGCTCGGTGAGCATGCTCGCGGGCTTGACCGACTCGTTGCTGGACGGCGTGACGTCGCTGCTGAACCTACTCGCAGTGCATTACGCGCTGCGGCCGGCCGACGACGATCACCGCTATGGGCATGGCAAGGCGGAATCGCTGTCTGGCATGGCCCAGGCGCTGTTTATCAGTGGCAGTGCGGTGCTGATTGCATTGCAGGCTTATGAACGCTTGCAGCATCCGGAACCGGTAGGGGCGCCGTGGCTGAGCATCGGTGTGATCGTGTTCTCTCTGCTGCTGACCGTGGGGTTGCTGACGCTGCAACACCGGGTGGTCCGTGAAACCGGCTCCAACGCGGTGCGCGCCGACTCATTGCACTACCGCTCGGACTTGCTGCTCAACGGCAGCATCCTGCTGGCGTTGGTGCTGGCGGCCATGGGCTGGCATCAGGTGGATGCTTGGTTCGGCCTGGGGATTGCGGCTTACATTTTGTGGAGCGCGATCCATATCGCCCGGGAAAGCTTTGCGGTGCTGATGGACGAGGAATTGCCGCCGGAGGTCAGCCAGCACATGCTGGAACTGGCCCGTGGCGTGCCAGGCGTGCTGGGCGCCCATGACCTGCGCACGCGGGTATCGGGCAACCATTGGTTTGTGCAGTTGCACCTGGAACTGCCGGGGGATCTGAGCCTGTCAGTAGCTCACGGCATCAGCGACCAGGCCGCCGACGCCATTCACGCCGCCTACCCGCGCGCCGAAGTGTTGGTACACGCCGACCCGCAGGAAGTGGTCACAGGCGTCAAGGATTAGTACTGCACCTGATAGCCGCGACTGCTCAGGCAGTTGCCTTGGGCCTGGCGGTAGGTCTGCACCACCGCCGGGTCGGGTGCGTAGGTAACGGCCTGGGGATCGAAGCCGCTTTGCTGCACCGCCCAGCGATAACAGTCATAACCGTCCTGTTGCACCTGGGCTGGTGATTGGCCATTGGCGGGATAGGCCACCACGTCATAACCATTGCCCTGGGGCGCAGGCTGCGGCGCGGGAACCGCTGCCGGCGGCTGCACCACCACGTATTGCTGGGTGCTTTCTTCGTAGGCGTAATAAGCGCCGGCGGCGAGGAACAGCAGCGAACCGCCGACCCACACTTCCCGCGCATAGTCCGGCAGGTAATGCACGCGGATGCCATACGGCGGCGCAACCACCACATAGCGCGGGCCCTGGGGGCGATACCAGTAACCGCCGGAGAAGAAGTAGTCCTGGCCGCGATAGGGCACGCGGTAGTTGCGGTCGGGAAAGCGGTCCACCACATAACCCGGACGGTACTGCGGGCCGGGGCCCCAGCCATTACCGTGACCATCGGGGCGGCCAGGCCAGCGATGGTCATCCGGATGCCCGTTGTAGCCGGGGCGCGAACCGGGGCCGCCGGCCTCCCAATGGCGGTTGTCGTCGCTGCGTCGAGGTATGTCACGGTAGTAACCCTGGCGCGGCTCCTGGGTCTGGCGCACGGTATCGGGGCGCCCCTGGATCGGCAGGTTATTCGACGGCTGCGGCGCCGGGCGCGCCTGCTCATTGCCTTGTGGCCGCGCCTGCCATTGACCGCCGCCATTCGGGCCGCCGCGGTCAAAATGCTCGTTCTGCGGGCGTGGTTGAGGGTTCTCGGGACGCGGTGGACTGTTCTCCGCCCGCCGCCCGCCCTCAGGGCCTCGCTCATGCTGCCCACCGCCCTGCGGCCCTTGGCCTTCGCGAGGTACGTTATCGCGCTCGTCGGCCAATACCTGCGTGCCGACACCGACCACCAGCAAACCAACACCTGCCAAACGCCAGATGCGCTTCATGCTTTTCCTCACTGCGATTCAGGGCTTGAACATGAGACTGGGAAAGCCTCGCCCGGTTCTGAGACAGGTTATCAGTCACGAGAACAATTTTCTTAAGGCAAAAGAAAAGGGGCGACCCGTCGGCCACCCCTTGAGAATTTCGTCCTGGCTCAACGCTTTTGACGTTGGCTCACCTCACGCCGTCTTGTGGACAGTGTGCAGCCTGGAGGCCGGCTCAACCCTGCTGGGGTGGCGGCCGCAGCGGGCCTGATTGGGCGAGCTGCAGTGGACTGTTGTCCAGGCGGTGATTCTGTTGCTAACGATACGCGCCAGCGCCCGACAGATGATTGCGAAGATTGCGTCAATAAACAGTGCTTGCGCAATTTTTAACCCTTCATAGATAATTCGCCGCAATAGTTACGACAAAGGCCAACCCAATGAGCAAGCTTGACCGATATGACCTGAGTATTTTGGCTGAATTGCAGCGCGATGCGCGGATCTCCAACCAGGAGTTGGCCGAACGCATCGGCCTGTCGCCGTCGCCGTGCTCACGCCGGGTCAAGCAGTTGGAAGACGATGGCTACATCGCGCGCCAGGTCGCCCTGCTCGACCGCAAGATGCTCGGCCTGAGCCTGACCGCGTACGTGCTGATCGGCATGGACCGCCACACCCCCGAACGTTTCGAAAACTTCGAAGCCGCCATCCGCACCCTGCCCCAGGTACTGGAATGCAGCCTGGTCACCGGCATGGATGCGGACTATCAGTTGAAGGTGGTGGTGCCGGACATGGATCACTATCAAAAACTGCTACTGGGCCACCTCACCCGGATCGAAGGCGTAACCAGCGTACGTTCAAGCTTTGTACTCAACCAAGTGCTCAACAGCACAGAGCTGCCACTGACCCACCTACGCACCTAAGGTCAATGAAGATCAAATGTGGGAGGGGGCTTGCCCCCGATAGCAATACTTCAGTCAGCTTATCCATAGCTGACCCCCGCCCACATTTTGATTGCACTTCGATCCAGGTCAATGTTGCGCTTGTGACACTGCCCTATACTCGCCGCCTGCCCCGTTGGAAGAGCCCATGAACAATATCGACCCCGCCCTGTTTGAAGAATGGATGATGACCGGCCTGGTCACGATTCTGATTATTTTCATGGGCTTTATCGTCTGGGACCTGGCGAAGAAATCCAAGGCCGGACGCTTCGGCTCGTTCATCCTGTTCTTCGTGCTGGGCCTGGGCGTGGCGGCGTTTATCATCAAGAGCGTGGTGATTGGCCTGATCGAATCCGGCGCTTTATAAACGCGCCGGGACTTCCTTCCATTGGCCTTGGTCCAGGCCGTCGATTGTCCAATCGCCAATGCGCACCCGCACCAGCCGCAGGGTCGGCAAGCCCACGGCGGCGGTCATGCGCCGCACTTGGCGGTTACGCCCTTCTCGAATCACCAGTTCAAGCCAGTACGTCGGGATGTTTTTGCGAAAGCGTACCGGTGGGTTGCGTGGCCATAACGCGGGCTCGTCCAAGCGCCGAGCCTCGGCGGGCAAGGTTTTGCCGTCGTTGAGTTCTACCCCATCGCGCAGGCGTTGCAGCAATTCTTCCGTGGGTTCGCCCTCCACCTGCACCCAGTAGGTTTTCGCCAGCTTGTGCTTAGGGTCGGCAATGCGCGCCTGCAACTGGCCATCGTTGGTCAGCAGCAGCAAGCCTTCGCTGTCACGGTCCAGACGGCCCGCCGGGTAGATGCCGGGAATGTCGATGAAGTCCTTGAGCGTCGCGCGCCCGCCTTCGTCGCTGAACTGGGTCAGCACGTCGAATGGTTTATTGAACAGGATCAACTTCGGCTCGGCCGGCGGCGCCTTGGCAACGCGACGCGCAGCGGAATACGGAGGTTTCACGCCAGGGCGGCGCGAATCGGGACGGGTGGGACGAGACATGGCAGAACAACATCTAACGGTCAGGACCGACAATGCTAGTGGCCTGACCGTTAAATGACCATCCCAACCGCTTAGCGGAACGGCGGCTCGTCGAAGCTGCGCAGTTTGCGCGAGTGCAGCGAGTTGAGTTCGTTGCGCAGCAGGTCCACCGCTTCGATGCCAATCTTCAAGTGCTGGCTCACTGCGCGCTCATAGAACGCGTTGGCCGAACCAGGCAATTTGATTTCACTGTGCAGCGGTTTATCCGATACACACAGCAACGTGCCGTACGGCACCCGCAAGCGATAGCCCTGGGCGGCGATGGTGCCGCTTTCCATGTCCACGGCCACGGCGCGGGACAGGTTGATCAGCGGTCGCTCCTGGGCCCAGCGCAGCTCCCAGTTGCGATCGTCGTAAGTCAGCACGGTGCCGGTGCGCAGGCGTTTTTTCAGCTGTTCGCCTTTTTCACCGGTGACGTGGGCCGCCGCTTGCTGGAGCGCCAGTTGCACTTCGGCCAGGGCCGGGATCGGGATATTCGGCGGCACCACACGGTCGAGAATGCCATCGCGACGCATATAAGCGTGAGCCAGGACGTAGTCACCGATGGTCTGGGATTGGCGCAGGCCGCCGCAGTGGCCGATCATCAGCCAGCAATGCGGACGCAGTACGGCCAGGTGATCGGTGATGTTCTTGGCGTTGGACGGGCCCACGCCGATATTGACCAGGGTCACACCGTGACCATCGCTGGCCTGCAAGTGATAGGCCGGCATCTGGTAGCGGTGCCAGACCACGCCGGCGGCAATGGCCGAGGCTTCGCCGTGATCCATGCTCTTGTCGATCACCACGTTGCCCGGCAGCACCATGCGGATAAAACGCGGGTCGCTGCGCAATTGTTCCAGGCCATGCAGGATGAACTGGTCGACATAGCGGTGATAGTTGGTCAGCAGAATCCAGGGTTGTACGTGGCGCCAGTCGCTGCCGGTGTAATGCACCAGGCGGCGCAGGGAAAAGTCCACGCGGGCCGCATCGAACAGCGCCAGGGGCAGTGGGTTGGTGTTTTCCCAGTCATACAGACCATCGGCGATGCCGTCGGTGGCGGCCGACAGGTCGGTGCTCGGGAATACGCGGGCCAGAGTGGCGGCAGTCACGCCGGAGCCGGCGAGTTCATCGCCCTGCTCGACCACATACGGGTAAGGAATATTCTGTTGGCTGACGCCCACTTCCACCGTCACGGTGAAGTCGTGCATCAACGGCACCAGTTGCTCCAGCAGGTACTTACGGAACGCCGCAGGATGGGTGACGGTCACGCTGTAGGTGCCCGGTAGTTGCACCTTGGCATAGGCGCGGGTGGTCTGTGGGACTTCGCCGTGGCAGTGGTAGGTCAGGCGCAGCTCGGGGTAGCGGAACAGCGCGCGTTGCTCGGCGTCGGGTTCGACGCGGTCCTTGAGGTATTGCTTGAGGGCCTGATTGAGCGCGCCGGTAGCTCGCTCATGCAGAGCCGCCAGCCGGTCCACGGCTTCTTCGGCGGTTTTAACGACAACAAAAGCTTCGGTCACGGTAAGCATCCTGTGTTCTGACATGCAGGCCTGTATCTTGCCTGCATCCCAGCCGCACCGAAACAGTGGCGTTGGAATGCACTCAATAATGTCGGAGAGGCTTGCCCCCTCCCACCTTTGGACCGGGCTTATTCAGAAACAGAAGGCGTTGAGCGGGCGACTATCGCCGCCACATCCACACCACGCGGCAAGGCGCCATAAGCGCGGCCGGAGGAATCGCTCAAGCGGCTGGCAATAAAGCCGTCGCTGACCGCGGCATTCCCCGCCTCCAACAACAGCTTGGCCTGCAAGGCCACGGCAATGTCCTCGGTTAACTGCCGCGCGCGGTATTGGATGTCCTGGGTATCCATAAAAGCTGACTTTAGCTGTTCGATATGCCGCGCCAAATGCCGGTCGCCGTGGCCATTGCCCAGTTCGATAAACAGCGTCTCCAATACGCCCGGTTCCTTGGACAGCGCACGCAGCACATCCAGGCATTGCACGTTGCCGGAGCCTTCCCACGTTGAATTCACCGGTGCCTCACGGTACAGGCGCGGCAGGATGCTGTCCTCCACATAACCGGCGCCGCCCATGCACTCGGCGGCCTCGTTGATCATGGCCGGCGCGCGTTTGCAGATCCAATACTTGCCCACCGCCGTCACCAGCCGTGCGAATTTACTCTCCTGCTCGTCATCCAAATGGTCCAACGCCCTCCCCATGCGCAGGCTCAAGGCCAGGGATGCTTCACTTTCCAGGGCCAGGTCGGCCAGCACGTTTTGCATCAGCGGTTGCTCGCTGAGCACGCGGCCGCTCACCGAGCGATGGGCGCAATGATGGCTGGCCTGGGTCAGGGCCTGGCGCATCAGGGCGCTGGAGCCGACCATGCAATCGAAGCGGGTCATGGCCACCATCTCGATGATGGTCGGCACACCACGGCCTTCTTCGCCGACCATCCAGGCCAGGGCGCCGCGAAACTCCACTTCGCTGGAGGCGTTGGAACAATTGCCGAGTTTGTTTTTCAGGCGCTGGATGTAGAACTCGTTGCGGGTGTCATCCGGGCGGTGCCTTGGCAGTAGGAAACAGCTCAGGCCCTTGTCTGTCTGGGCCAGCGTGAGGAACCCATCGCACATCGGCGCGGAACAGAACCACTTGTGGCCCACCAGCTCATACGCCTGCCCAGGGCCGCCAGCGCCCACCGAATAAGCCCGGGTGGTGTTGGCGCGCACGTCGGTGCCGCCTTGCTTCTCGGTCATGGCCATGCCAAGGGTGGCACCGGCCTTGTGGGCAATGCCGACGTTGCGCGGGTCGTATTGGGTGCTGAGGATTTTCGGCAGCCAGGTCCTGGCCAGGTCCGGCTGCAACCGCAACGCCGGTACGCAGGCAAAGGTCATGGTCAATGGGCAGCCGCTGCCGGCTTCGGCCTGGCTGTGCAGGTAGGTCATGGCGGCGCGGGCCACATGGGCGCCGGCCTGCGGGTGAGCCCAGGGCAGCGATGGTAGGCCATGTTCGACGGCGGTGCGCATCAGCTCGTGATAGGCGGGGTGAAACTCAACCAGATCAATGCGGTGACCGTAACGGTCGTGGCTGTTGAACACCGGTTTGTGTTGATTGGCCAGAAACCCAGCCGCCATCAACGGCCCGCCGGCCAATGCCCCATAGGTATCGATGCGCGAGTGTGCCCAACCGGCGCCGAAACGTCGCGACCACTCTTGCAGGGGCAGGTCGATGCGGTACAGGTTGACGCCGTCCAGGGAGGGCGGTTGGTTGGTCACGTCGTGGGTTTCGGCAAATTGATGCAGGTTCATCACGGGCGTCCTGGAAAAAAGGCCACGCTCAGTTGAGGCCGGTTTTTTCAGTTAAGCACCGCTACCGCGCTTAAAAAAGTGACATACGCGCCGAATGCGCGGCGCTTTCACCCTCTAAAACCCCTAGCACGCAGCGCTCCATCACCGCTTGCAGCGCCTCGAAACGCACCGGTTTGGTCAAACGCTCAGTGACACCTACGCCCAGGCACCGCTCTCGCTCAGGCACATTCGACGATGTACCCAGGGCGATCACCGGCAATTCTCCCCCACCAGGCAGTGCGCGGATCTGACAGCACACAGAGAAGCTTCCTTCGGGAAGGTCCAACAGAACCGCGTCAAACGCCTGCGCTTGCAGCGCCTCCAACGCCGCAGGGCCACTGTCGACGGTTTTGACCCGATAGCCGAGCTTGAGCAGCATGCCGCGCACGGCCAGTTGACCGACGCTGTTGTCATCCACCAACAACACCGCGCAATCCTGCGGCGCTCGTTGCCGGGCCGGCGCCGGCTTGGCTTCGGACGGAACCGAGCGCACCTGCATTTCGAGCTGGAAGCGACTGCCCTTGCGGGGTTCGGAATGATGGGTGAGGCGCCCGCCGATCAGTTCGATCAATTGCCGGCAGATCGCCAGACCGATGCCCAACCCGCCGTATTCGCGGGTGGTCGATCCATCCAGTTGGAAGAAGCGCTGATACAGCGTGGCCTCATCCAGGGAGGCAAAACCAATGCCGGTGTCAGTCACGATAAAACTCAGGTGCACGCCGCCGTCGCGGTGAGGCACTCCCACCACGCGCAGGCGTACCGAACCTTCGTGGGTGAATTTGAAGGCATTGTCCAGCAGGCAATCCAGGCACTGAATAAGCTTGTCGACATCCCCCTCCAGACGGTCCGGCAGCTCATCCGCCACGTCGATGGAAAACGCCAGGCCCTTGCCCTGGGCGCTGGTATTAAATTGCTGGCGCAGGCTGTTGAGCACGCCACGCAGGCTGAACACGCGGTGTTGCGCACTCAGGCGACCGGCCTGCAATTCGGTGAGGGTGAGGATGCCATTGACCATGCGCATCATGTCCCGCGCGGAGCCGGCGGCGGTCTGATGGTATTGGGCCAGATCGTGACTCAGGGGCACCGTCTGCATGAGTTCCAGGGAACCGATCACGCCGTTCATCGGCGTGCGTAGTTCGTGGGTCAGGGTGGCGAGAAACTCATCCTTGAGCCGGTTGCTGCGGGCCAATTGGGAGTTAAGCACTTCGAGCTTTTGGCTGGCATCGAACAGAATCTGCGCCTGCTGCTCGCGCATGGCGTTGATGCGGTCGGCCAGGGCCAGGGACAGCAGTGCCACTTCAATCGCCGAACCGATCTGACTGGCGTACATGGTCAGGAACATATTGGGCAGATAGCCCAGCACCATCAGGGTGTTGACCACCCCGCCCAGCAGGAACGCCGACCAGGCGATGATGAAGTAACGCGCCACCCTCTGCCCGCAGTACCAGGCCTTGATGGCGGCGACGAAGATGGTCACGGTGAACACCAGCGCCAGGCCCGTGGCCAGACGCAACGCCAGAGCGTAGCTGGTCATCAACGACAGCAGCATGACCACTGCCCCGCACGCCACCAGCGCCAGCAACACACGGTTGATCCAGCGACTGTGTTGAGCGGTGTGCAAAAAGCTGCGCGCGAACAGACTGCCGAACAGCGCCGACGCGCCGATCAGAAACGGTGTCGCGGCGTTC
Organism: Pseudomonas sp. S4_EA_1b; assembly: GCF_016307435.1. Taxonomy (NCBI): domain Bacteria; kingdom Pseudomonadati; phylum Pseudomonadota; class Gammaproteobacteria; order Pseudomonadales; family Pseudomonadaceae; genus Pseudomonas; species Pseudomonas sp. S4_EA_1b. The sequence continues at coordinate 15,965 of NZ_JAEILC010000117.1, forward strand.
GTCCACCAAGGGTTGTTGGGCCAGAAATATTCCACCGCCGCGCCGTTTACCGACAACTGGTACAGACCGAACGAGGCGATATAGAAGATGTAATACAAGTAGCTGGTGTCGCGCACGCTGAGGTAGATGAACAGGTTATAAACCAGCATCCCCAGCAACACGCCATAGATCAGACCCAGCACATACAGGCGCAGCGGCTGCTGTTCCAGATACGCGGTGCTCGACCAGAGGGTCAGCGGCGCCTGAATCGAGCCCTCGCTCTGCACTCGCAGATAAACGGTTTTATCCTCGCCCGGGGTGAAATCCAACTTGAACAGGTAGTTGTTCTGACGGATCTCGCGACTGGCGAACGGCAACGCATCTCCAGTGCGCCTGACCAAACGATAGGTGCCCGTGCTGTCGGGCAGGTACAGGTCCAGATGGTCCAGCGGCGGGTACGCCAGCTCCAGCAGCCAGGTGCGTCGGGCCTCGGCGTTGTGGGGCACATAGTGCAGATTGAGCTTGAGCCAGAACACCGAACGCGAATAGCCGGCGTTGAGGGTGTCCTTATCGTGGAGCTTGAATTGCGCGAGCGCGGAAGGCGCGCTGACATCGGCAATGGTGAGGGCGGCGCTCGGGTCTTCGAGCACTTGCAGGGCTCGGCCCAGGGGCAGGCTTCGGGTGTCCTGGTTGAACTCAATGGCGCTGGCGAGCATCGGCAGCCCGCACAACAATAGAATCAGCAAATAGCGCATAGAGCCCCAGCGTGGCCTGTCCGGTTATATCAAAAGCCCCCCATTCCTTTTGAGAAGACGTACACCGGCGGTACAGATAAGTTGTTTGAATCCACTCTAGCATAGCCGTTGCAGGCCATTGGACACCATTGAAATAATTTTTTGAAAGGCTCTAGATCAAGGCTTTCAGCGCTGTTTTTCAGGGTTTCAGGCAGCAAAAGAAACTCGCCGGGTGCGACAACATTCAGCCACCGCCCGAAGGCCACGCAAAAAGCGTTTGGTGGTAAGCTCGCCCACCATGAATATCTACAGCTCTCGCCCTGTTGTCCTCTGTCTCTCCGGCCATGATCCCAGTGGTGGCGCCGGCTTGCAGGCAGATATCGAAGCCCTGCTCGCCCAGGGTTGCCATGCGGCTCCGGCCGTCACCGCGCTGACCGTGCAGAACACGGTGAACGTCAGCGACTTCCGCGTGCTCGACCGCGAGTGGGTGCTGGCCCAGGCCAACGCCGTGCTCAGCGACTCCGAGGTGGCGGCGGTCAAGCTGGGCATGCTCGGCTCCACCGCGATGGTCGACACCGTAGTCGAGCTGCTGCAGGCGCACCCGCACCTGCCGGTAGTCTGCGACCCGGTGCTGCGCGCCGGCGGCGGCGGTAGCCTGGGCAAGGACGAAGTGGGCTACGCGATGCGTGAGCGGTTGTTGCCGCTGTCGCTGATCGCCACGCCGAACCTGCCCGAGGCACGTATCCTCGCCGAGCTGCCCGAAGGCACGGCGGACGAGTGCGCCGACAAGCTGCTGCCGTTTATCAAACACCTGTTGATCACCGGTGGTCATGGCGACGAGCATGAAGTGCACAACCGCCTATATAGCCGCGACGGCACGCGCCAGACCTTCACCTGTCAGCGCCTGCCGGGCAGCTATCACGGTTCGGGCTGCACGCTGGCCAGCGCGTTGGCTGGGCGTCTCGCCCAGGGCGAGGGCCTGGTCAGCGCCGTGCAATCGGCCCTCAACTACACTTGGCGCACGTTGCGTGACGCCGAACAACTCGGCCAGGGCCAGTTCGTACCGCGCCGGCTGCCGCTGGATTTCTGCTCGTAGGCGCCTGCTCGCCACTTCAAGGGACATGCCCGATGAAATTACGTGGCCTTTACGCCATAACCGACGGCCAACTGTTGGCCGGCAAATTCCTAGCCTACGTCGAAGCGGCGTTGGACGGTGGCGTGACCCTGCTGCAGTACCGCGACAAAAGCAGCGATGACGCGCGCCGCCTGCGCGAAGCCGAAAAGCTGCGAGAACTGTGCTCGCGCTACAAGACCCAACTGATCATCAACGACGACGCCGAACTGGCCGCGCGCCTGGGCGTCGGCGTGCACTTGGGCCAGACCGACGGCCCGCTCACCCCGGCCCGTGCGTTGCTCGGCCCCAAAGCCATTATCGGCGCCACCTGCCACAGCCAGATCGAACTGGCCGAACAGGCCGCCAAAGAAGGCGCCAGTTACGTGGCGTTTGGCCGCTTCTTCAATTCCAACACCAAGCCCGGCGCCCCGGCCGCCACGCTGGAGATGCTGGCCGAAGCGCATCAGCGCCTGCATGTGCCCATCTGCGTGATCGGCGGCATCACTCTGGAGAACGCCGAACCGCTGGTGGCCCAGGGCGCCGACCTGCTCGCCGTGGTCCACGGCCTGTTCGGTGCCGACAGCACCCAGGAAGTGACGCGCCGCGCCCGCGCCTTCAACGACCTTCTTAAATCTTCAGTTTAGAGAGCCCGCCCATGTCCCGTTCCGAAACCCTGTTTGCCAATGCCCAGAAACACATCCCCGGTGGTGTGAACTCCCCCGTGCGTGCGTTCAAAAGTGTGGGCGGCACGCCGTTGTTCTTCAAACATGCCGAAGGCGCCTACGTCACTGACGAAGACGACAAGCGCTACGTGGACTACGTGGGCTCGTGGGGCCCGATGATCCTCGGCCACAGCCATCCGGACGTGCTGGACGCCGTGCGCAAGCAGTTGGAACACGGCCTGTCCTATGGCGCGCCGACCGCCATGGAAACCGAGATGGCTGACCTGGTGTGCTCCATCGTGCCGTCGATGGAAATGGTGCGCATGGTCAGTTCCGGCACCGAAGCCACCATGAGTGCGATCCGCCTGGCTCGCGGCTTTACCGGGCGCGACAGCATCATCAAGTTCGAAGGCTGCTACCACGGCCACTCCGACAGCCTGCTGGTCAAGGCCGGGTCCGGCGCGCTGACCCAAGGCGTACCGAGCTCGGCCGGTGTGCCGGCGGCGTTCGCCAAACACACCCTGACCCTGCCCTTCAACGACATCGCTGCCGTGGAGCACATGCTCAGTGAAGTCGGCCAGGACGTGGCGTGCATCATCGTCGAGCCGGTGGCGGGCAACATGAACTGCGTACCGCCGGCGCCGGGCTTCCTCGAAGGCCTGCGCGAGCAATGCGACAAACATGGCGTGGTGCTGATCTTCGACGAGGTGATGACCGGTTTCCGCGTCGCCTTGGGCGGCGCGCAGGCGTACTACGGCGTCACGCCGGACCTGAGCACCTTCGGCAAGATCATCGGCGGCGGTATGCCGGTGGGCTGCTTCGGCGGCAAGCGCGAAATCATGCAGCACATCGCCCCACTGGGCCCGGTGTACCAGGCCGGCACGCTGTCGGGTAACCCGCTGGCCATGGCCGCCGGCCTGACCACCCTGCGGTTGATCAGCCGTCCGGGCTTCCACGCCGAACTGACCGACTACACCACGCGCCTGCTCGACGGCCTGCAACAGCGCGCCGATGCGGCCGGTATCCCATTCGTCACCACCCAGGCCGGCGGTATGTTCGGCCTGTATTTCAGCGGCGCCGACGATATCGTCACCTTCGACGACGTGATGGGCAGCGATGCGGACCTGTTCAAGCGCTTCTTCCACCTGATGCTCGAGGGCGGCGTTTACCTGGCGCCAAGCGCGTTCGAAGCCGGTTTCACCTCCATCGCCCATGGCGACGCCGAGTTGAAACTGACCCTGGATGCCGCTGAACGCGCCTTCGCCGCTCTGAAATAAACATTTGAAACCGGTAGGCGCCACCCCAGTGGCGCCTGATGGACTACTTTGCCTACGGATATTTCCGAGTTTTTTCGAGAAATAACCTGCAATCCGGCAGATAACTTGCCCAACCAGCAGAAAAACGAGTAAAGACTTTGTAAGCAGGGGCCTGCTTATTTCATAATGCGCGCTTATTGGATCCCACGAGGATCCGCGCGCCCCGTCAGAGGTAAGTCGATTCCCATGAAACGCACCGGCCGCACCCTGGTTCTGGGCTGCCTGTTGCTCCTTCAGCCGCTGCTGGCACATGCACAAGCAGGCGGCAACTCGTTGTTAATCCCAGCGATGGGTCGTTGCACCCTCAATACCCAGCCAGACAGCCAGGCCGAAGCGCTGAGCGCGTGCCAGAAACAGGCCGACGACGGGGATGCCCAGGCGCAATACGAGTTGGGCGAGTACTACCATGACAGCAAAAACCCCGCTCGCGACCTCAACAAAGCCCTGAGCTATTTCGAAAAAGCATCGTTACAGGGCCACGCGCAGGCGCAATTCGAGCTGGGTAACATGTTCTTCCACGGTGAAGGTGTACCGGCCAATAACGTCCAGGCTTACATCGTGTTGAAAATGGCGGCGGTCAACGGCGCCGAAGACGCGCTGGACACCGCCGACGAAGTCGCCGAACACATGCAGCGCGATGAACTGGAAGTGGCTACCCAGGTACTGGGTCAGATCTTCCGCAAGTACCTGCTGGAATTGCAAAGCGCCGACGGGCGTTCGCCCTTCTCGCCCCTGCCTTGATAACTAAGGCGACAAGAGGTCTCCCTGGCGATAGGCATGTGCGCCTGCGACATGCGCGATCGTCATCCCCGCGGTCGCCATTCGCCGTATAGACCGAACGTACAAGAGCCCGGCGTACGTGCAGGCCACGTGTGTCACACGGTCTGTGATCGGATCAATGATTTCGGCCAGGATTTGCCCCGCCTCCACGTACTCCCCGACCTGCGCGCAAAACACAATCAGCCCACCCACCGGAGTCTTTACGGGCTCCACTCCCGCCAAGGGTGTTGGTGGATTGAGCAAGGGCGGCATAGGTAACGCTTGGCCTTCAATGACACCGCGCTGCATCAAGAAGTTGATTATCCCTTGGCAATCCCTGCGTGCCAGCCGATGGTCGACATCGGCAACACCCCGCAACTCCACGGTCACTGCAAAACCGGGCGCACAAAAGCGCCCGTTGAACCTCTCCTGCATCTGCTCCCAAAACAACGTAAAGCACTCATCGAAAGAGTGCCCGCCAGCCTGCTTGGTCAAAAAACACGCTTCGGCGCCCAAGTAACGAGCCAACGGTTCCACTTGTGGCCAGAAATCCGGCGACAGATACAAGTGCTGCACTGCTTCAAAATCACAATGTAAGTCCATCACCAAGTCGGCATCACAGGACAGTGTCTGCAGGATCAAGCGCATGGAATGCAGTTGTGTGGCGGGCACTTGGCTGGCAAGCGTTCGTAGCAGAGTCGAACGGATCAAGCGTAGGTTGCTGACAGGATCTTCGGTCAAGATGTCTTGCACACTGTCGCCGACCTGCTGGCTGACATCCAAGAACAAGCGATTGAAGTTTTCCCGACTCTCGTTATCGAAACGCCCCTGCGGCACGTCCATCAGCACCTGCTCCAGCCCCAGCGGATTGGCCACCGGCACGAGCACCACAGCGCAGCGCAACAACCCGGCGGCCTCCAACTGCGCAAGTTGCTGCTTCAGATGCCACACCACCAACATTCCCGGCAACTCATCGGCGTGCAGTGAGGCTTGGATGTAAACCTTGCCCGCCGCTGCGGTCGGGCCGTAATGAAAACTATGGATCCGCCGTACCGTACCCGGCACGGCCGCCAGCAATTCGTGCGTCTGAATTTGCATAACAGTCTCCTATCGGCCCACATCGAGAAAACGCAGCCAACGCCGTTCAGCGAGACGAAACAAACCGACCAGCGCAAAAGTAATACACAGGTAAAGGAGTGCAGCGAGGCCGAAGGATTGGAAGGTCAGAAAGGTCGCGGCATTGGCATCCCGCGCGACTTTGAGGATGTCCGGTACCGTAGCCGTGAACGCCAACGTGGTGGAATGCAGCATGAAAATCACCTCATTGCTGTAGTAGGGCAATGATCGGCGCAGTGCCGAGGGCAAAATCAAGTGCACGTATAGCTTCCACCCATCGAACCCCAAGGAGCGCGCGGCCTCGATTTCACCCCGTGGCATCGCGCGAATGGCGCCGGCCAATATTTCTGTCGTGTAAGCACCTGTATTCAGGGCGAACGCAAGCAGCGTGCAGTTGAGCGCCTCGCGGAAGAACGCATCCAGGACCGGCTGTTCTCGCACGGCGGCGATGCTGTAGATGCCGGTGTAGAAGATCAGCAATTGCATATACAGCGGCGTGCCGCGAAACAGGTAAGTGAAGGTACGCACCGGCCAACGCAGCCAGCACCGGGGAGAGTCCCTGGCGATGGACAATGGCAACGCCAGTATCAGCCCGAAACACAGCGAAGCGCTGGTCAGCCATAACGTCATGGCCAAACCGGTGAGTTGATGGCCGTCGGAGTAAATGAACGGCCGCCAATACGTCTGTATCAACTCAATCATCGTGACGGCTCCTGCGCACCCACGCCGTATCGACGCTCCAGCCAACGCAAGGCGAGGTTGGAAACGCTGCTGAGCAGCAGGTAGATCAACGCCGCCAACAGCAGGAAAGGCAACAACAGTTGGCTGCCCTTGCCTGCCATCTGAGCCACTTTGATCAGATCCGCTAAACCAATGACCGACACCAGGGCCGTGGCCTTGAGTAATACCATCCAGTTATTGCCCAGCCCCGGCAGGGCGAGCCGCATCATTTGCGGGAACACCACATGCACAAACCCCTGAGTGAACGTCATACCAAGCGCCTTGGCGGCCTGGAATTGGCCGCGTGGTACAGCCAGCAAAGCCCCCCGAAAGGTTTCGGTGAAATACGCGCCGTAGATGAATCCCAACGTGAGCACGCCAGCACTCAAAGGGTCGATTTCGATGTAATCCCATCCCAAAGCGCGGGTCAGGCGGCTCAAGCCGGTTTGTGCCCCATAAAAAATCAGCAACATCAACAGCAGGTCTGGCACACCCCGTACCAGCGTGGTGTAGAGCTGCGCCCATAGGCGCAAGAGACGCAAGCCGGATAATTTGGCCGCCGCACCGAGCAAGCCCAACAGAAGTCCCAACAGCACTGATAGCAGTGCCAGTTGCAGGGTGACGCAGACGCCAAGCAGCAAAAGCGGTGCATACGCGTCCAGCGTCGAGATGAAATGAGTGAACGTGACTGGCATCGCTCGCGCCCTCGTCGACGATTGAAAGGCGGTTATTGACCGCTGTACATGTTCACACCAGGAAAATACTGGTCTTGCAGGCGCGCGTAGGTGCCATCGGCGTGCAGCGCGGCCAGCCCTTTATCCAGCAAGGTTTTCAAGGCGTGGTTGCCCTTGGCGATGCCGATGGCGCTTTTGGAGGGCATTAAATCGCTTTCAATCAACGGTCCCATGACGAACCCGGCTCCCTGAGGTAACCGCAGGAAGCCACTTTGCGCCTGCTGGGCATCTTGCAGGGAGGCGTGCAAACGCCCTGCGACCAAGTCGGCATACACCTGCTCCTGGTCGGCATACGCCACGACTCTCATGCCTTGGGTGGCGAGCACTTGGCGAGCGTAGGTTTCCTGGATACTGCCTTGCAGATAGCCAACGGCCATGCCCTTGCCCAGCTCGGTGCCGGGGCGTAAGACCATGGCCGTAGGGCTGGAAAACACTTCGGATGAGAAATCGATCACCTGCTCCCGGGCATCGGTCACGGTCATCGACGCCAGAATCGCGTCGATCTTGCCAGCGTTCAGGCTGGGGATAAGCCCGTCGAAATCGCTTTCAACCCATCGGCAACTAACGTTCAACTGTTTGCAAAGGGCATTGCCGATATCAACTTCGAAGCCGGTCAACTTTCCCGCATTGTTCTTATAAGCAAACGGGGCATAGTTAGGATCCACACCAAAACGAATAACGGTGTATTCCTTGGCAAACAGCGAAGTATTTAAAAAAAGAAGCATGAGAAGAAACAGGCATATTTTTTTCATTGTTGTATTTCTCTCGTGATTGATTAACGACGGATTGACTACACCTCGATAAAAGGAATTTCTCTACGAACAACTAAAGAATGGGCTGGCGCATCAAACTCCCGCGCATGCCGATGCCCCGAATAAACAGCCGCGGCGATGGTGCCAGGTGCCAGGCTGTCGCCAACCAAGGTGAGCGTGCCAATGCCACGCTCGTGCAGAATTTCCGGGGTGCTGGCCAACGCCTGATAAAGCGACTGCTCAGGCTCGCGCGAGGTGACCAGCAACACCGATGCGGCAGGCAGCCGGCGCGTACGCCCGGTGTAGACACACGCAACCTCCATACCTTCCGGTGCCGCATTGACCAGCGTATGGGACGGGACGATTGTGATGTTAAGTTCCAGCAAACGGCGCTGGATGCGGTGTTGCTCCAGGGTGTTGTGCGTCCACGCCGCCACATCCGCCGCCGGAGTGACGAAGACCACCTCTACACCCTGCGCCACCAACCATTCGGCCAGCACGCTGCCCATGTAGTAATGATCGTCGTCAAACAGCAGCACCGGCGAAGGCGGCACTGCGCCAGCCATCAGATCGTCTGGGGTCAGCACCGGGAGGCATTCGAGGCCCGGTAATGCAACGCGCAGAGCACGGCCCAGACCGTCCCGCCGCCAGTGCGAGCCGGTGGCGATAACCACATGCTCGGCCGCGAAATCGAGTACGTCTTGGGCCTGCAGGGGGCTCTCACGGTAAATGTCGACCGATGGCAGGCGGCTCAACGCATACAGCCGATAGTCAACGACCCGCGCCCAACTCGCCAGGCCCGGGAGCCGGGATTCCAGCGCTACACGCCCACCCAGGGTACGCCGGCTGTCGACCAGCGCCACCTGCATCCCACGCGCGCCAAGCACCCGCGCGCACTCCAGCCCCGCGGGGCCGGCGCCCACCACCAGGGCAAGGCCGGGCTGACGGACTTGATGGAGGTTCTCCGGGTGCCAGCCGCGCCGCCATTCCTCGCCCATGGTGGGGTTCTGCGTACAGCGCACAGGCGTACTGGTGTGGTCACCACTCACGCAAATATTGCAGCCAATACACTCACGGATCTCGTCCGCACGCCCCTCTTGGATCTTTCGCGGCAGAAACGGATCGGCAATCGACGGACGAGCCGCGCCGATCAGGTCGAGCACCCCGCGGCGTACCAGAGAGACCATGGTGTCCGGGGAGGTAAAGCGCCCGACGCCCACCACCGGCTTACTCGTAAGCGCCTTGAGCCCCAGCAGGAAGGCTTCCTGATAACCTTCCGCGGCGAAACGTGCCGTCATACTGTCGTTTGCCCAGTCGGCGACATTTACGTCCCATAGGTCCGGCAGGTCGGCCAGCCTCGAAAAAATCTCCGCCCCCTCGCCCTCGCGACATAGGCCGCCAGCCATCTGCTCATCCACGGCCAGACGCACCGCCACGGCGCAACGCCCTCCCACCGCATCGCGGGTGTCTTCAATCAGCTCTCGCAACAGGCGCACGCGATTCTCCAGCACACCACCGTACTCATCGGTGCGCCGGTTGTTACGCTGGGTCAGAAAATGAAAGGCCACGCTCAGGTCATGTCCGGCGTAGACGTAGATGATGTCGAACCCTGCCGCTTGCGCCCCTAATGCGGCAGCCCTGTGCAGGGCGCGCAGCTGACGGATATCGGCTAGGCTCATGGCCCGCGCCTGTACAGGGTCGTACCCGCGCACAGGTGTATTCGAGGGAGCCCAGGGGATTTCCCGGCTATAGCGATTGGGCGCCGCATAGCCGTTGAAGGCCAACTCCACACCGGCCAGCGAGCCGTATTGATGTACCTCCTCGCACATGCGCGCCAGGGCAGGAATGTCGCGTTCATCCCACAAACGCGCCTCAATGCAGGGAGAAAATTCGCTCAACGGGCTGATTTCGCACTCTTCGGTGCAGACCACGCCCCACCCGCCCTCAGCTTTTATACCGCGCATGCGGGCCATGGCCGATGGATGTACATGCCCCATGCCATTGCAGTGCGGCACTTGATAAAAGCGGTTAGGAGCGCGAACGGGGCCGATGAGGACCGGTTCAAACAGAATGTCATAGCGTGAATCGCGCACAGGGATACTCCCGAACGGATACGTTCTTTGAAGACTGCTATAAGAAACTCGGCGACAACTAACGGCTTTATAAATGAGGTGACAACCTACTCAGACACTCACCCTGTTAAAGTCGAATCAACGTGACAGCTCAATAACAAGAACATCAAGATCCAGGCCCATTATTACGGCGAGACTTGAGGTGATTTGTTATTGGCATCGTTATATCGCCCTCCAGACACAAACAAAATCTGCTATTTTTTAAACAGAATGTCTATGTACTAGAGGGCAAAATCAGAAACGCCCTACAAAATAGTTGAGCCTTACTTTTCAGGCATCGGCATCGGAAACGGCATGACATTGCTCATGCCCCGCGCTTCGCTGATCTTCGGTGTACCCAGGCGCTCGACTTCATCGATGCGCACGATCGAGTGCATCGGCACAAAGCTGCGCACTACACCTTCGAACTGCGCCTTGAGCTTTTCCTCGCCCGGATCGACGACCAACTGGGTGCGCTCGCCAAAGACGAACTCTTCCACTTCCAGGAAGCCCCACAGATCACTTTGATAGATCTGCTTGGCGTACATCTCGAACACCTGGCCCTGGTTGAGGAAAATCACCTTGTAGATTGGAGCTTCACGTTTGGTCATGGTGGGCGAACAACACATCGGGGATATAAAAGAGGGCGCGAACTATAGCATGGCACCCGATGCACAGCGCTAGGAACCAATGGGCATGCCCCCTATAATGCGCGGTTCTTTACCACCAGTTGACGATTCCCATGGCCAAGAAGCTTTACATCGAAACCCACGGTTGCCAGATGAACGAGTACGACAGCTCGCGCATGGTAGACCTGCTGGGTGAACACCAGGCCCTGGAAGTCACCGCCCGCGCCGAAGATGCCGACGTGATCCTGCTCAATACCTGCTCGATCCGCGAACGGGCCCAGGACCGTGTGTACTCGCAGTTGGGTCGCTGGCGCGAATTGAAACTGGCCAACCCGGACATGGTGATCGCCGTCGGCGGTTGCGTGGCCAGTCAGGAAGGCGCTGCAATCCGCGATCGCGCGCCCTATGTCGACGTGGTTTTCGGCCCGCAGACCCTGCATCGCCTACCCGAGATGATCGACGCCGCGCGCACCAGCAAGCTGCCGCAGGTTGACGTGTCATTTCCTGAAATCGAAAAATTCGACCACTTGCCCGAGCCGCGCATCGACGGGCCCAGCGCCTATGTGTCGGTGATGGAAGGTTGCAGCAAGTACTGCACGTTCTGCGTGGTGCCCTACACCCGTGGCGAAGAAGTCAGCCGTCCATTTGACGATGTGCTGTCGGAAATCATCCACCTGGCCGAGAACGGCGTGCGCGAAGTGACCCTGCTGGGTCAGAACGTCAACGGTTATCGCGGCCAGACCCACGACGGGCGGCTGGCGGACCTTGCCGAACTGATCCGCGTGGTCGCGGCGGTGGACGGCATCGAGCGCATCCGCTACACCACTTCGCACCCGTTGGAGTTCTCCGACAGCCTGATCCAGGCCCACGCCGAAGTGCCGGAACTGGTCAAACACCTGCATTTGCCGGTGCAATCGGGCTCGGACCGCATTCTGGCGGCCATGAAGCGCAACCATACGGCCCTGGAATACAAATCCAAGCTGCGCAAATTGCGCGCAGCCGTACCGGGGATTTGCATAAGCTCGGACTTTATCGTCGGTTTCCCCGGCGAAACCGAGAAAGATTTCCAGCAAACCATGAAACTGATCGAAGACGTCGGCTTCGACTTCTCCTACTCGTTCGTCTACAGCCAACGCCCCGGCACCCCGGCGGCGGACCTGGTGGACGAAACCCCGGAGACCGTGAAAAAAGAACGCCTGAATGCCCTGCAACATCGCCTGAATCAGCAGGGCTTCGAGATCAGCCGACAAATGGTCGGTTCGATCCAGCGCATCCTGGTCACCGACTATTCCAAGAAAGACCCCGGCGAACTGCAAGGCCGCACCGAGAATAACCGGATCGTCAATTTCCGTTGTGATAATCCAACATTGATCGGTCAGTTTGCCGATGTGCACATCGATGCGGCGCAGCCGCATTCGTTGCGCGGCTCGCTGGTGCAATAAACGTGGGAGGGGGCTTGCCCCCGATGGCGGCGAATCAGACCACTCATTTATTGCCGGCACACCGCTATCGGGGGCGAGCCCCCCACCTACATTGGAACCGTGCAACATTCCAATGACGTAAGTGCTTTCGTACCCGCGTCACTGGCGTTATCCTCTCTTTCACTTAAACAGCCAAAGGGCGGCTAAAAGCAACCTTGAACGCACCCATAGCAGAACCCCATCGTTTTCTCCTCGAGCCATTTGAGGCTCGCCGTTTCGCCAATCTGTGCGGACAGTTCGACGAGCACTTGCGTCTGATCGAACAACGCCTGAGCATCGAGATCCGCAACCGCGGCAATCAGTTCGAACTCATTGGCGACCCCCAGCACACCACGTCCGCAGAAAACCTGTTGCGCCGTCTCTACCGCGAGACGAAGGGCAGCGAGTTGTCACCGGAAACCGTGCACCTGTACCTGCAGGAATCGGCCGTGGAAGACCTGGCCAACAACCCTGTAGCCGAAGCCAGCGTGGCCCTGCGCACCAAGAAAGGCATGATTCGCCCACGCGGCTTGAATCAGCAGCGCTACGTCAAGGAAATCCTCGGCAACGACATCAACTTCGGCATCGGCCCGGCCGGTACCGGCAAGACCTACCTGGCCGTGGCCTGCGCGGTGGATGCTCTGGAACGCGAGCAAGTACGCCGCATTCTGCTGGTACGCCCAGCGGTCGAGGCCGGTGAAAAGCTCGGCTTCCTGCCCGGTGACCTGGCCCAGAAGATCGACCCCTACCTGCGCCCCCTCTACGACGCGCTCTACGAGATGCTCGGCTTCGAGTACGTGGCCAAGCTGATCGAGCGCCAGGTGATCGAGATCGCTCCGCTGGCCTACATGCGCGGCCGTACCTTGAACAACAGTTTCATTATCCTCGACGAAAGCCAGAACACTACCGTCGAGCAGATGAAGATGTTCCTCACCCGTATCGGTTTCGGCTCCACGGCCGTGATTACCGGCGACGTCACCCAGGTCGACCTGCCCAAGGGCACCAAGTCCGGCCTCGCCCAGGTGATCGAGGTACTCAAGGACGTTCCGGGTATCAGCTTCACGCACTTTATGCCCAAGGACGTGGTGCGCCACCCGCTGGTGCAGCGCATTGTCGAAGCCTACGAGCGCTTCGACCATCGCGATGATGCCCCGGCCAAGGACGTTCGCGGCGATGCTTGAACTGGATCTGCAGTTGGCTACCGACGCGCCAGCCCCCAGCGAGGAGCAGTTTCGCCAATGGTGTGCACTGGCACTGCGCCAGCGCAGCGCCGACTCGGAGCTGACCATCCGTCTGGTGGGCGAGGCCGAGGGCCGCGAGCTGAACCACACCTGGCGCCACAAGGACTACGCGACCAACGTGCTGTCCTTCCCCGCCGATGTTCCCGACGAGTTGCTGGACATTCCATTGCTGGGCGACCTGGTGATCTGCGTCGAAGTCGTCGAGCGTGAAGCCAGGGAACAAGGCAAGGAACTTGAGGCGCATTGGGCCCATCTAGTCATCCACGGCTGCTTGCATCTCTTGGGTTACGACCATATAGACGATGACGAAGCCGAGGAAATGGAAGCACTGGAACGAACGTTGCTTGCGCAATTGGGTCATCCCGACCCTTATGCCGATGACGAAGCTTAAAAAACACTCAACTGTAACAACAAAGGATTCAGAGTAATCGCTATGAGCGAAGACCGATCGAGCAACGGGCAGAAGTCATGGCTGGGTAAACTGACCCAGGCTTTTGCCCACGAGCCGAAAAACCGCCAGGAGCTGCTGGAGCTGCTGCGCGAGGCCCATCAGAACAAGTTGCTGGACAGCGAAGCGCTGGCCATCGTCGAAGGCGCCATCCAGGTGGCTGACCTGCAGGTCCGGGACATCATGGTCCCGCGTTCGCAGATGATCAGCATCAAGGCGACCCAGACCCCACGGGAGTTCCTCCCGGCCGTGATCGACTCGGCGCACTCGCGCTACCCGGTGATCGGCGAAAGCCATGACGACGTCATGGGCGTGCTGCTGGCCAAGGATCTGCTACCGCTGATCCTCAAAGAGAACGGCGACAGCTTCAACATCAAGGATCTGCTGCGCCCGGCCACCTTCGTGCCCGAGTCCAAGCGCCTGAACGTGCTGCTGCGCGAATTCCGCGCCAACCACAACCACATGGCCATCGTGATTGACGAATACGGCGGCGTGGCGGGCCTGGTGACCATCGAAGACGTACTGGAACAGATCGTCGGCGACATCGAAGACGAACACGACGTCGAAGAAGACAGCTACATCAAGCCCCTGCCCAGCGGCGACTTCCTGATCAAGGCGTTGACGCCGATCGAGAACTTCAACGAGTTCTTTGACAGCGAATTCTCCGACGACGAGTTCGACACAGTGGGCGGTTTGGTGATGAGCGCGTTTGGCCACCTGCCCAAGCGCAACGAAACCACCGAAATCGGCGCCTATCGCTTCCGCATCCTGAATGCCGACAGCCGTCGTATCCACTTGATTCGCCTGACACCTATCGCCCGCTAAGGACTGACATGCGCCGTCTTATCGCACCCGGCTGGCCCGGTAACCTGCTGGCCGTGGTGGCCGGCGCCATCACTACCCTGGCGCTGGCGCCGTTCGATTTGTGGCCATTTGCGCTGGTGGCCGTCGGGCTGTTCTATATCGGCCTGCGAGAGCTGACACCGCGCCAGGCCTTGGGGCGTGGCTGGTGCTTCGGTTTCGGCCTGTTCGGTGCCGGCACCAGCTGGATCTACTACAGCATCCACCACTTCGGCGGCGCTTCGGTGCTGCTGGCGGGGTTCCTGATGCTATTGTTCACGGCCGCCATTGCCTGGTTCTTCGCCCTGCCCGCCTGGCTGTGGGCACGCTGGCTACGCCGCAACGAAGCGCCGCTGGCGGACGCCCTGACATTCGCAGCGCTATGGGTGGGTCAAGAGGCCTTTCGCGGCTGGTTCCTCACCGGTTTCCCGTGGCTCTATTCCGGCTACAGTCAACTCGATGGCCCACTGGCAGGGCTGGCCCCGCTCGGCGGGATGTGGCTGATTTCCTTTGCCCTGGCGCTCACGGCTGCCGTGCTGTGCAACCTGCCGCGCCTGCTGGCCGCCAAACGCAATGGCTTTGTCGCCGCGGGCCTGGTGCTGCTGGTCGCGCCATGGGGCATCGGGCTGGCGCTCAAACATCATGCCTGGACCGAGCCATCCGGCGCTCCGTTGAAGGTGGCCGCGATCCAGGGCAACATCGAACAGAGCATGAAGTGGGACCCGCAGCAGCTCAATGCGCAATTGGCGCTGTACCGCGACATGAGTTTCAGCTCCAAGCCTGTGGACCTGCTGGTCTGGCCCGAAACAGCGGTGCCGGTGCTCAAGGAGTCGGTGGAGGGTTACCTGGGGATGATGGGGCGGTTCGCGGCCGACCGGCATACCGCGCTGATTACCGGCGTGCCGATTCGTCAGGAAGTGCACCACCAGAAGCGTTACTTCAACGGCATCACCGTAGTGGGCGAAGGCGACGGCACCTACCTGAAGCAAAAACTGGTGCCTTTCGGTGAGTACGTACCGTTGCAGGACATATTGCGCGGGCTGATTGCGTTCTTCGACCTGCCGATGTCGGACTTTGCCCGTGGCCCCTCCGACCAGGCCATGCTGCAAGCCAAGGGTTATCAGATCGCCCCGTTCATCTGCTACGAAGTGGTTTACCCCGAGTTTGCCGCAGGCCTTTCAGCCCAGAGCGACCTGTTGCTGACCATTAGCAACGACACCTGGTTCGGGCGCTCCATCGGCCCTCTGCAACACCTGCAAATGGCGCAGATGCGTGCGCTGGAAGCGGGGCGCTGGATGATCCGCGCCACCAACAACGGCGTGACCGGGCTGATCAACCCGTTCGGACAGATCACCGTGCAGATCCCGCAGTTCGAACGCGGCATCCTGTATGGCGAAGTAGTGCCCATGCATAACCTGACGCCGTACCTGCAATGGCGTTCGTGGCCGTTGATCATCGTGTGTCTGGGGCTGTTTGGCTGGGCGCTGCTGGCGGGCCGCCTGTCGAAAATCGGCTGACAAGAGCCCCACCCGCAGGCAGGGCTTTCTCCGAGGAGAAAGCCCTTGCACCTACCTTAGCGTCATGGCGATTCTGCCGGTGATTGCCATGCCCGACCCAGCCAGTTTCACGCGTCGCCCGTAATAATCCATGTGACCGTCGACAACGGCCAGCATATGGCCGGGGGTATACATCGAGCCCGTTCCGCCCTTTCGTAGCTCGCGCATCGACGCGGCGACCATCTGGTGCTTCAGCCCCAACCGTCGTAATGCCTCACCTGGATAATCACCTGAACTGAGCATTTGCAGCGCCGAGGCAAAGGTTTCACTGCTGCGCTCGTAAAACTTGTCGAGCTGCATGCGTTTGGCGCTGACCGCATATAAAAACTGGGCGTTAACCAGCACATCATTGGAACCGTCGCCTATAAATCCCGAAGCGGCGGCAGCCTGCCGGATTTCGTCATGAGTAATGAAGAGTTTATAGCCGTCCCTCATCCTCACATTGAACCCATCAGCCGTTGCCTCTATTTTTTTATAGATATGATGAGGGTTGTGACCAAACTTCATCATGGCCAGTTTAATCGCCGAAATAACCACTGAATTTCCACTGCCGCCCTGGTAGAAATCGCGGAAGATATTCGTCGGGATAACGCTGGGTGAATCCGCATCGCCCTTGATCAATGAATTGCCGGGCTCTGCTCCGTTGTCGAGCCTGGCATACGCCTGGTTTGCGGACGGTCTATTAAGAGGCGACCGGTACGATGAATAGGTGTTTTCGTTATTGTTGCGCTGGGCGGTGACAGGCTGACCGTAACGCCCCTCGTAAAAACTGTTAGCGACTCTGGACACGCTCATCAGCAGTATTCCTTACTTACTTGATTGGTTTAGATCAGTTTGGCGCCATAACGCCAATGAAAGTCCTTATAGACGCTGGTCTTGGTGCCCCACATATCAAGCGCGCCATCGACTACCGCCATTTGGTGCGGCCCATTGCAGAGAACTCCGATGGCACCCTCGGCCAGTTCCCTCACGGTGGTAGGCGCCATATGCGCCCGCAATCCCAGGCGAATAAGCCCCTCGCCCGCAAGCTCTCCATCGGCGAGCGTCACCATGGCATCCTCGAAGCTCTCTTCGGCGTTTCCGTCATTGTTTTCAAGCTGCGCTCGTTTGGCACTGACGGCGTATAGAAACTGCGCATTGATAAGAACATCCTCCGAGTGACCCGGCCTAAGTCCGGCACCTTCTTGAGCCTCTTCCAATTCCTCAAAGGAAATATGCAACTTGAAAGAGTCCCGCATGGTGACTTCAAAACCGTCCTTAACTTCGGTGATTTGCTTGTAGATGCCATGAGGGTTATGGCCGAACTTAGCCATGGCGGCCTTGATTGCACTGACGGTGACGCAGTTACCCACCCCTTCCTGAGAGAACGCCCCCCAAATATGGGTCGGTTTTATGCCGGCATTCTCCGCGTTGCCCCGGATAAATTTTCGATGCGGCGTCTCGGGAACATCTGAACCCGAATCTACGCCGAGCGCCGAGCGTTCCAATGGCGGGCTATGGGGCTGAAGCACTGATCGTGTTTGATCAGGAATCAACTTAGTAGCGGGTAATGTCCTGTGCTGCTGCCCACCCATACGTGCGGACAGCGTAGTGATCATGTTATTTAACTCGCGCAACATGTCAGTGATCGCGGAGAACGAAGCCTGGGCATGGGGGGCCGCACTTTTGGCTGCTGCGCCATCGGGGCGCGCAACCCTGTCGAACGCCCCTGCCCCGTGCGGCCTTTCAGGCGCAGCACCCACATAACTTTTATGCACCTCAGCCTGATAACGCCCGTAGTAACCATTTACGGGGCTGGCAACCGAATGACTCATACCTCTTTCTCCCTGGTTTTCATTAACAGCCACGGCCAGCCAAGACTAACCGGCACTCATCAACAGATAGCCCTAATAACCCTTGAAATATCTTCCATCAGAGGCTCAGTAATTATGTTGCCGTACCTTTCTTTCACGAGGACCTTTGGCCAATTCAGTGGTGCTGATCGCGTCGCGCAATCCAAGCGCCGCCAGAATTTCATGTTTGTTCGTATTAAATGGCGTGAGCGCTAATACACCGGCATAGGTGCGCATTTTCGGAATTTTTTCAGCAGATGAGCGCGTCCAAGGTTCATTGTCCGCGAAGTGCTTCGCTTGCTCAGTCAAATAGATACGCTTGCACAGAACCCCAAATAAAAACGAAGCATCGTTCACCATGCCTTCATCGAAGCCCACAAACCCACAGGCCTTGGACGCCAAGTGCAACTCTTTATGAGTGATATTTAACGCGACACCATCTTTCATAATAATGTCGTACCCGCCAGGCACGGCCGTTACTTTTTCCAGGACACTGTCCACACTCTGGCCATACTTCGACATGGCCAACTTAATGACTTCCAAATAAGGAACACGGCTGTCATGGCCCAACCACGGGTACGGCTTGTATTGCCAGGACACCCCCGCTTTCAGATCATCCGGTTTTTGCCCCTTGGGTTTTCCAGACAACTCCACCGCCCAATCGTCTTCATTGATCACTTCGCTCCATATCCGCCGCCATTCATAATCCTCAAGTGCAACGCCTGCGCCGCCATGCTTGCCATCAGCGAAGTCCAGTGCATCAAACGGATCAAGCTCCTCGTCAGCCACAGGCAAGCGGTCTACGAGGTGCCTGACCTTGATATCAACTGCTGGCAGAGCTTCGAGTTCACGCGGTTTGGGCGCGATAATCGAGGGTGGCTTGGGCGCTACGTCGGTCGCGGGCGCCGGCAATATCGCGTCGGCATCCAAAAACTGTTTCAAGCTGTCGGTGACGTTTTTCAATAACAAAAGCAACGTCGTCAGCGTTTGACCTAATTGCGCGTCGTCCTGTTTTAAAGGGCCAAGAACGTTAGGGCTGTAAGCCGTGAAATGCTCACCTCGTTTCGCTGACAAGTTTCCCGCTCCAGATGTAGCAGGAGCCTCTTCACCGGCAAAGGCATTACCCAACCGGCTTACTCGGTGATTATTTGCTGTTGATAATATATTCACACAACTCCGCCTCTCTAGGTCAATTAGCACATAGTTCACCACGGAAACACTTGCGACAACTTAACGTACGAGGGGAGCGATTAATTTATCCCACAAGTTTAATTTGTCGCACTGCGCAGCGTCAGTGTTCGCACAGACTAGTGGCAGCCAACTT
>NZ_JAEILC010000118.1:0-1782 GCF_016307435.1 Pseudomonas sp. S4_EA_1b
CCGTCAGAATAGAGTCTTCTTTCGCATTCTTTGACACATGCCCGCAAAGGTCATAGATTTCAGCCTGACAAAAGCAGGGCTTGAGGCGCAACGGAACAGAAAGTGCACTTAGCCCCCTTGCTCACCTTCAACGCGGAGTTGTTCTGATGACCTTTCTATGGGTTGGATTAGGGTTGGTAGTCGCCGGGCTGTGGTGGGGAACGGTTGTCTGGCGGCGGGAGCAGGCAGACCCTTGGATAAATCCACCAACTCCCGAGGCGCGGCGTTTGCTTCGAGCCGCGAGCCTGCATTTGCATTGCCACATTCTCGGCAGGCCTGCGGTAGACCAGGACGCGCCGTCGTTCGTTGGGGTAGATGCCCTCCAGGCACTTTATCTACGTGACGGGGTGATCTTTTTAGAGAAGGGGATCGCCACCTTGCCGGATGGAACCCAAGTCGAGCTGGGGGCACTCACTCATGAAGTGCTCGAAGTGCTTCGAGAAACCTACAGCGCCTTGGATGCCGCTTCAGCAGTGATCACTGACTATGCCACCACCTTCAATACTCCCGAAGAGTTAGAGAAGAGCGAGAATGAAATCCTGCGAAAGATCGCTGGCTACGGGAACATGTACCCGATGCAGAGCGCGATCGCTCGACTGGCATTGTTACTCAATCTCGATCCCGACAAGAACGATGTTGGGATTGGCGGCAAAGTGTTGTGGGAGCGCATCCGCCGTTGGCGTTGGCCCGAGCGCCATTTCTCGGCGGAGCAGTAGGCGTGCAGGGACATCGCATTGGCTACGTCCGGGTCAGCAGCTTCGACCAGAACCCGGAACGCCAGCTGGAGGAGACCGAGGTGAGCAAGGTGTTCACCGACAAGGCCTCGGGCAAGGACACTCAGCGCCCCCAGCTCGAAGCGCTACTGAGCTTCGTCCGCGAAGGTGACACCGTGGTAGTGCACAGCATGGATCGCCTGGCGCGCAACCTCGATGACCTGCGCCGCCTTGTGCAGAAGCTGACCCAGCGCGGCGTGCGTATCGAATTCCTGAAAGAGGGCCTAGTCTTCACCGGCGAGGACTCGCCGATGGCCAACCTCATGCTGTCGGTGATGGGTGCCTTCGCCGAGTTCGAGCGCGCCCTGATCCGCGAGCGGCAGCGTGAGGGTATCGCCTTGGCCAAGCAGCGTGGCGCGTACCGAGGCCGCAAGAAAGCCCTGTCCGATGAGCAGGCTGCTACCCTGCGGCAGCGAGCGACGGCCGGCGAGCCCAAGGCGCAGCTTGCCCGCGAGTTCAACATCAGCCGGGAAACCCTCTACCAGTACCTCCGCACGGACGACTGATACATGCCGCGTCGCTTGATCCTCTCGGCCACGGAGCGGGACACCCTGCTTGCGTTGCCAGAAAGCCAGGATGACATGATCCGCTACTACACCTTCAACGACTCCGACCTGTCGCTGATCCGCCAGCGGCGCGGCGACGCCAACCGCCTAGGCTTCGCGGTGCAGCTCAGCCTGCTGCGCTACCCCGGCTATGCGTTGGGCACCGACAGCGAGCCGCCCGAGCCGGTCATCCTGTGGGTGGCCAAGCAGGTTCAGGCCGACCCGGCGAGTTGGGCGAAGTACGGCGAACGCGACGTGACCCGCCGCGAGCACGCCCATGAACTGCGCACCTACCTGCAACTGGCCCCGTTTGGCCTGTCCGACTTCCGCAACCTCGTGCGCGAGCTGACCGAGTTGGCCCAGCAGACCGACAAGGGCTTGCTGCTGGCCAGCCAGGCTCTGGAGAGCCGGCGGCAGCCGCGGCG
>NZ_JAEILC010000119.1:0-12091 GCF_016307435.1 Pseudomonas sp. S4_EA_1b
GCCCGGGCCGCAGGCCTCGCGCTATGCCTCGGATGACGCCAGGCCGATCACTCGCCGGCACCCTGCTCCAGCTCCAGCAAGCGCGCTGTGGTGGCCTGCTCGATCAACAAATACAAGCGCTCAACCTGCTGTTGTTCCAGCGCTTTCAACAACTCCAGGGCCTCCACCATGCCCTCGGCGCGGGCCTGGGCAATCAAGCAATTCGCCGCGCTGGCGGCGTTGTTCACTTCGGCCAGGCGCCTGCGCAGCACAACCTGATAACTCTGCGGCAGGATCAGGCCAGGCAGCAACTCCGGTTCGTTTCGCATACCGGCCTCCCTCAGTTTTCGCCGACGACCTGGCGCACCTCGGCCATGACCTTGTTCCACTCGTCGACCGCATCAAACATCGCGCCGACCGCTGCCAAGGCGTGCTGTTGCTTGGTGTACGTGCGGTTCATGTGCTCGGGCACGATCACCACGGTATCCGGGTTGCCGTAGTCCATGAAACCAACGGTAACGCCGCCATCCTCCATGTCGAACATCCGCACAACATCGAGCAGGCGGTTATAGCCTTTCGACTCCCACACCAGCAGATAGCGCACCGCGTCTTCCTTGCTCACAACCTTGAAATCGTAATCACTGGACATGTTCAGTTCTCCGTTTGGTAGAAGGTTTGCGCCCATTGGTGCGCTTGTGCAGGTAACGCAGCACGCCCAGGGTCATGCGCGCATCGGCCAGGGAACGGTGGGCGCCATCCTCCAGTACGCCGCAAGCTCGGGCGGCTTCGATCAGCTTGATCCAGCGCCATTGCCAAGACCCATAGCGGCCCTCAACCCATTCCCCATGCCATTCGGCGTACAGCAGCATGGCGCAAGAGGTGGCCAGCGTTGGCGCGACAAGCCCGTGGCATTGGTGGGTTTGTGATAGCAGGCGCTCGTCAAAGGAGGCGTTGTAGGCAACAACCGTCCGCCCCGAGACGATAGAAGCGTATTGCTCTGCGATCTCCGGCCAGGCCGGCGCGGTGGCCACCATG
Organism: Pseudomonas sp. S4_EA_1b; assembly: GCF_016307435.1. Classification (NCBI taxonomy): domain Bacteria; kingdom Pseudomonadati; phylum Pseudomonadota; class Gammaproteobacteria; order Pseudomonadales; family Pseudomonadaceae; genus Pseudomonas; species Pseudomonas sp. S4_EA_1b. The sequence continues at coordinate 1,015 of NZ_JAEILC010000119.1, forward strand.
TCATTCGTGATGCGGTGAATCCCTGTGGCCTCCGCTGGAATTGGCTGAGTCGGGCGTATCAGCGTGTTGAGTAGGGGCGTGCCGCTCGCGTCGAGGATCGTGATTTCGCACACCTCGTCGCCATCACCCACGCCCGTTGTTTCAGTGTCCAGCAGCAGACAATCCCCCCCGATCAGCGCCTGGGCACGGGCGGCCACGGCCTTCCGCCGAAGCTGCGCCGCGCTCGGCTCCCATTTCCAGGGCACGCAATCGGCGGGATCGTATACATCGTAGGCCCCGCGGCCTTGCCAGACGCTGCCGGCAGGCCGGGTGCTATACCCCGGCATTAGTCGGTGGCGCGCCTTGAGGTCACGGCAGCAAAGCCAGCCGTTGGCCTCCGCTTCCGCTGGGGTGAGGTGAATACGCGGCCTTGCCATGCCTGGGGCCTCCTGTCAGTTGTCGCCAGTGATGATCGTGTGACGGGCCTGGGACACGTCCAGCGTGCCAGTGCGACCGTCTGCAAAGCGCACAGCCATGGTCGTTTCCGGTGTGCCGGCGACGGCGTGCGCGGCGGCGCGCAACTCTTTCTCGCTGCGGTGGGCCAGCAGTTCGAAAAGCACATGGGCGTCATTGGCGGCGTCCGCGCTATCCCGTTCCAAGGCACCTTTGAGGCTCTGTTTGAGCCAGTTCGAGGCGGTGGGGTCGGCCAGTGTGATGGCGATGCTGTCGGCAAACTGCGCGGTACCGGACGACTCGCGGTTGCTGCTGACGGCCTGGGCGGCCTCACGGTCGATAGCGCGCAACTGATCGCGGGCGGGCTGGCTAAGCCCGCTGTGGAACTCGGCAAGCTGGGCCAGGCCGGTGAGCTGCCACCATGCCGAGGTAAAGCCGTCGCTCCGTTCGGGGCCATCGGGCAGGGTAAGCGCACCTTTCAACTGAGTGAGGTGCAGTTGGGCGCAATCGATAATGGCTTGTTCCAGCTCAGTCATGGCGTATCAACTCTTGGTGGTGGGTTGGGTCCAGTCCTCAAGGACTAGGCCAGGCACGCGAGCAAATTCGCGAGTGTTGTTCGTGACCAGCACACACCCAGCGGCCAGGGCATGGCCGGCTATCGCTGCATCGTTGTTGCCGATTGGCGTGCCCAGACGGGCGAGGGTGGTGCGGATCTGCGTTGTTTGATCTACGGCGGCGGCGTCCCAGGACAGGATAGCGTCCAGGCGCTCCACGAAGGCGTTGACCATCGCAGCCACCTTGGGCGATGCCTTGGGGTTGGCGGCCCCGAAGCGCATTTCGGAGTACGTGATGGCCGAAACGACAATCCGGTGCTGATTGGTGACTGCCTGTTCCAGCTTGGCCAGTACCGCGTCGGGGCGTTCGCGCATGATGAATGAACAGATGTTTGTATCGAGCATGTACGTCTTTTTGCTCATGTGAAATCACCCAGGAAACGGCCTTCCTCGATCACATCCTTTCGCTCGGTCAGAAAGTCAGGATCTGCGGCCGCCACGTCGCGCAACGATGCCCAAGAGGGGCGCACAGGGCGCAGGATCAGCGTTTCGCCGTCGCGGATAATCTCCAGCTCGGAAACGCCCTGGTACTCCATATCCCGGGGGATGCGGATCGCCTGGTTTCGGCAGTTCATGAAAATGGAAACGGTACGCATGGGAACCTCCTACAAGTTGAAACACGTTGAGGCGGTGATGGTGCTGCCGCGCTCGATGCCCAGGTTTGCAAGCTGGCCGCGTGGCACCTCGATAATGCCGAGGGCGGGCCGCAATGATGAATGCTTGACGGTTGTGTTTGGCTCCAGCTCCTGCACGCTCTGGATAACCCCGTCTGCTCCGATCCAAGCTGCCTCTAATGGGGCGGGGGTGTTCTTCATCCACACAAACCGCACTGCCGGCGTAGTCCAGAGAAACAGCATGCCGCGCCCTGGATCTGCTCGACCGGCGAGGCCCTGCGCCTGGGTGGCTTCGGTGGTTGCCACGGGTAAGTCAAGGATCGCGCCGTTCTGGAACGACAACCTACAGTCGGCGGCCTGAACCTGAGCGCTGAGCGTGGTCCCCAAGAGCAATGCAGGTAAGCAACGGTAGAGCATCGGAACCTCCCTCAATCTCTGAGAGAATTCTAACATATGTCGAACATATGTCATAGGAGCAATTGAGCATGCCGGGGTGCGTCGTTATACTGCTCGCATGCGCTCCTTCGCAGAGCACTAGAGGCCCGTTTGCATTGCCGTGCAGCGGGCTTCGCCATTTCTGGCCCTCCTGCATCCCCTCCCCAAAATTCCCCGAATTCCCGTAGAGCCTGGTGCGCGTGGCTGACTAGCGAGGCTTGCCCGAGTCTGTCCGGTGCGAGCGCCTGGCCGCTGCCGGCAGGCAAGAAAAAGCCCGCATGGCGGGCTTTGGGCAGTGCTGATAGTGATCAACTGGTCATGTCGATGATGGATCGGCCCAGGTTGATGGCGAACAAGAGCAGGGTTAAAAACCAGTACAGGGCCAGGCGCTTGTCCTTGGCGGTGTAACCCTCGCTGAATCTGTTCTGACGCTCCGTCGAGACGTACAGAGCGCCCCGGAAGCCTTTCGGGGTGACTACGACAAAGGCGAACAGGAGCCAATCGAAGCCCGTCTCTTGCATGGGACTGTGATAAGCCAGCCATGCGGCAAAGCCAATCCAGATTGCCCAGGCCCAGGTATATAGGGCTTTGCGTTGCGTAGTTTGCATAGTGCTATCCATGTGATTGATCTCCATTTCGCCTGTGAGTTACTTGCCCTTTTTAGCCAGGCCAAGCTGTTTTTCCAGAGCCTCTACCTGACCCTCGGCGCGTGCTGCGCGGTCCAGGGCTTGGCGTTCGGTCTTGCGTGCCTCAATAGCTTCGGAGTCCTTTTCGTTGGCCCTGGTGACAGCCCGGTGGATCTCCTGAGCGCTGTGCTCCTTCTGGTGCTTCAACTCCAGCTCGGCACGTTCTTCCAGGGCGTGATAGTTGGCCTGTAGCTCGCGGTACAGCGCTGCGGTTTCCTCCAGGCCGGCGATCTTGGCGCGTAGGTCGTTCAGTTCTGCATCCATGCTGTCGGCCAATGCAATCGCTTCCTCGGCCTGCTCGCGGATCTGCGCGGCATTCTCTTCGATCACCCGGCGCTTTCCGTCCAGGGCCTGGTCGGCAGCAACGCGGGCCAGGTTCCAGATATCGGCGCCGAAGTTCTCCAGCAACTGGGCCAGGGCAGGCGGTGGCGGGTCGATGAGTGGCTGGGCCTCCTGCTGCTTGCGGTTCTTCCACTCGCTCATGGCCTCTTGAATGGTCGTAAAGCTGCCGACGCCACCCAGGCGCTTGCGCACGTTGGCCAGGGTGGGCTTAGTGCCGTCAGCGTCCAGTTCGTCGGCGGCTTTCCAGATCATTTCTTTGGTGAGTGCCATGGGGCGTGCTCCTTTGTATGTTGTAGCGTGTAGTATCATACAACATACTACAAAATACAATACAAGCTAACGCGGCCAGTCGGCCTTGTTGGCTCCGCTCCAGCGCGGCGGGCAAGCCACCGCACCAGAGCGCAGCAGCAGAAAGGGGAGGGGTTGGCCTGGTGGGCCGGCTCGGTGTGCACGGTGCCGGTGTCGAACGCTACCCGTGAGTTATCCACAAGCCAAGCCAAATCAAGGCCGTTAAAGGTTTAAGTTAAAGGGTTAATACGCGCGCGCGTTGTTAGCGTTTTGCGAGGCCTTGATTTACCTGGGCTGGCGGGTGGTTCTGGTCCCCGGAGTGACGAAATAGGCGGTCCCTAGAGTGACGAACCCCAGTCCCCGAAGTGACGAATCGGCGGTCCCTAGAGTGACGAATCGCGGTCCCTGGAGTGACGAACCGGCTAGGCCGCGAAATTGGGCGCGGTCCCTGGAGTGACGAATGCGCAGATAAAGCCCCCGAAGGGGCTGCGGTACAGCTCAAGAACGCATGAATCAATAGAGAAAAACCCTTACACATCAGTGGATTGACCCCTTCCGGTCCCTGGAGTGACGAATTGCCATGACTCATGCAGCGGGAGCGGCCTTGGCTTTGCGTGGCTTCTTGATACCGCTGCGCGTGGCTTTGAGCAAGGCCGCTTTGCCGGCGTCGGACTTGTTGAAGAACAGCACCGCGTCTTCGTCGGGCAAGTAGGTCATGTAGTAGTCGAGCAAGCTGCCGGCCTCGGCCAGCTCCTTTACCTTGGCGCGAAACTTCTTTTCGGCCTGGGCGCTTCCTACCTTTTTTTGCAGCAGAGTCAGGCCGATTTTCCATTGCCCCTGGTCGCCGCAATGCTTACGGCAAAGCTCATAGATGCGTTTGGCGATGGCGCTACGCAGCCCAAAATAGTCGCCCGGAATGGTCAGTACATCCATGGCCTTCGCAGCGTTAAACGTGGTGTCGGATACCTTTATCCGAATGGCGCACATGCGGTTCTTGGCGCCCCTGGTGATGATCTCCACGTCATCGAGCAGACCAACCCAGCGCCGGCTGCCGTCACGGTCTTTCGTCGACTCAAAGGTGGCCCGCATGCGAGTACCGGTGAGCCTGTCGAACGCCTTGCTAAGCAGCTCATAGCCGCGCTCGCTGGTACTGCTGCGCGTGAAGCTCAACAGTTCGTGGGCGGTCGTCTCGATAGTCGGTGATACGGCTATGCCGGCGTTGATCGCGGCCACCAGCTTCGACACGCAAAACAGCACGATATCTTTGTCATGCTGGGTCGCCCGACCGGCAACGCTGGGAATGATCTCGATCTTGTTCCCGTTGTGCTCGTAAGTGATCTGCCTGGTGTCTCCATCTTCCACGGCGTAGATCGGGTGCTCCATCGTAGGCCGCTCGTCCTTGGGGATCGCCGGCAGGCCGGTCGCAATCCAGAAATCGAGCTGCGTTTCGAGCACCACAACTTGCTTGCGGCCCGCTGAGGCCTTCACCGCCTCGCGCCCTGGTGCCTTGTCCTTCGGCTGCTTGGCCTCTTCGCGTTTCAGCCGCTCCGCCGCCTGCTGGTAGGTTTCGCCTGGTCGGGCTTCGGCCTCGATGCGCTTACGCCACTTGTCGATGTTGATTGCGTCCTGCCCGACCAAGGGGGCTTTGGCCGCTGAGCGACGTTTCGGCAGTGGCGAGGTGGCCAGGTCGGGATCGATATCAAACAACTCATTGGACGACATGCTGGGCCTCCTTGCTCAGATACTTGTAGATGGTGGTTCTGCTGACTTTGAACCTGGCGGCCACGTCGCTGACGGTCGTCAAGGGATCGGCCAGCAGGATCTTGATATCGCGGATCTCCTTCGCTCCAAGCGTCGGCTTGCGACCCCCTTTGCGCCCACGTGCGCGGGCGGCCTCCAGGCCGGCCATGGTCCGTTCGCGGTTTAGCTCGCGTTCGTACTCCGCCAGGGTGGCGAAGACGTTCAACTGCATCCGTCCGCCCGCCGTGCTGGTGTCGATGTGCTCGGTGAGCGATTCAAACCGAACCTGCATGGCTTCCAGTTGCGCCATGAGCTGGAGCAGGTGGGAGAGGCTGCGACCGAAGCGGGAAAGCTGCCACACGACAACGGTATCCCCTGGGCGGAGTGCTTTTAGCATCTGCTCCAGCTCGGGCCGGTTGGCCCTGGCCCCGCTGATCTGTTCCTCATAGATCCGCGTACAGCCAGCGGCGACAAGCGCGTCTCGCTGTAGGTCCAGGTTCTGGTCCTGCTTGCTGGTTCGGGCGTACCCAATGCGCAGGCCTCCGGTCAATATGTCCAGGGTTGAAGAGTCTTTGCCGTTACGCATGGTCACCTCCATGTGGTTGGCCTGGTTTGCCGGTCGATAGCACCACGCCGCCATCCCACTCGGCCACGACCTCGGCCCCGCAACATGTACAAGCGGTCGTCAACTCGGCAGCGGTTTCGGCCAGGTGTAGCTGGCCAGCATGGCCGCATGCGGTGCAACGGTACACGTACAGCGTGGTCGGGATAGGTTTGCTCATCATGGCAATTTCCGTACACCTAATGTAGACACTGAAAAGTTTACGAGAAAGTTAACAGTTATGCCCCAAAAAAAACGCCCCTGGGCGCTTTTTTTGAAGTGTGCAGAAAACGACCGTTTACTGCACAGGCATTTGCTGGGATCTACGCGGCTTCCTCTGCGACAACGGTGCAGTGGTCCAGGGACACCGCGCCCGAAACATCCTCCACCATGATGACCGGTTCGCAGCACATGACGAATGCTCGACCGCAGGTTTTGGTCTGGATCGTCTCGCCCGAGCCAAGCAACTCTTCATAGGTCACGGTCACGCCTTCCTTGTGCTGGGCGTTCCAGTCGTAACACTGGATCTTGGCTGCATCCTCCTGCTCGCGCAGGGTCATATTTGGGCGCTTCGGTTTCGGCATAACGGCAGTCCTATGTAGGTGGGTTCTGTGTAGAGATCGCTTGGCGTAGCGCTGACTCGGCAGCGCTATCGTCCATGTCCATGTAGTAAGCATCCGCCACCAGCTCGTCGATCTCGCGGGCGCTCACATTAGCATCGAGCGCAGCGCGTAGCAGGCCGGCGTCGAGTCGGTCGTATTTGTAGGCTATGGCCAGCGCCGGGTTGTCCTGGGCGTTGTTGGCCATGAAGAAGCCGTAGGAAAACCCTTCCGGGGTTGCGCTGCGGGCGTTCTTGGTGGCGAGGCGGTTGCCGCCGAACTTGCGGTGCATCTTCGAGCCGTCCGAGGCCTCGACCGGGGCAATGGGCAGGTTTGCATTGAAGCGGCCCCAAAGCAGGGTTTTCTTCGTGTACGGGTCGCCCAGGTGGTGCGGGTCGAAGGCCAGGCGCCACGGCGGCAGACCGCCCAGCTTCTCGATCCGGCCTACCGGGTTCTCGATGGCCCATACAGCAGGCCGGAAATATTCAATGGTGCGCAATGTCTGGTGAACGAGCTGCACGGCGGCAACCGTGCGCCCGTCTGCGTCTTTGGCTGCGAAGTGTCGGGCGCCACTGGTGGCGAATTCTGTGCACGGGCACGCGGCGAGGATGGCGTAGATTTCCAGGCCGTCAAAGTCGCCAAACCAGTCACCGAAGAAGCCGGCGCCGAACTCGTTTAGGGGAGCCCGCAGAATTCGGAAAAAATCGTACGCTAACAGCTCAAGTGTCCCGACCACGCCCGACAGTAGCTTGTTGGCTGGTCAATCTGGTTCACGGGTAAAGCGATAGAACAGGTTTGGCTCACTGACCACGTACAAATACCCTTCATCATCGATGGTTACGCCTTCGGCCTGGGGTATGCCTTTCAGCAAACCAGCAAAACCCCTCGCCAAGGAACGGAAACTCACCACCTTGCCCTCATCGGTCATTTCAATCAGCAGTTTCGACTCGTCGCTGAGCAGTATGAGATGGCCACTCTGTTGGTCGAAGACGACCGAAGACAAGTCAGTGGCAAATACCTTGTCCTTTACCAAGTTGGACAGGTCGCGCACGTGCAGGGAAAAACCTCCTGCCAGGCTGGCACGAAGGCCGCCCACTTCCAGCAATTGGCGAGGGTCACGCTCCTTGGTCACAAACAAGCGATCACCTTTCAGGTCGTAGGCGAGCCCTTCAAGGCCTTTGTTGTCCTCCTTGCCAAGCGCCAGGGTCAGAGCTGGATACTGGTCCCGGCTCAATGAACGATCGGGAGAAAGCTTACCGTCTTCGGCGATGGGGACATCCACAATAACCAGGCTCTGCCGGCGCTCCTCGGCGATTACCAGCTGGCCGTTGCCGGCATAGGAGACCGCCTCCACATCGTGGAAGCCATCCAGGTTGTAACGCCTTTCCACATCACCGTCACGACTAAGGGCCAATAGTTCGTTTGGGCCGTTGGTGACTGCCCACAGCAGGTTTAGGTCAGGGTCAAAGGTCAGACCCGAAAGATTGTTGTCCACACCGGGGACCGCCTTAGCATCCAGTTCAACCCGATAGCCAGGCAGCCACACAGAGCGCTCCTGCCAATCGTCGGTGTGCCAGCTGGTCTTTATCCAGAAGTACAAACGATCATCAAGGTGATGGGTGCGGACTTGGAATACGGTGAGCAACACAAGGCACAGCAGTGCCCACATCCAAGCGCTTGCTTTCCGTGTTCGGCTCAGCCAGTTTTTAGCCATCAAATACATTAGGAGCCTCGTTATTTGGGCTGACGCCACGAGTCGTGACGATTTCAATCCGACTCGGTGCGACTCGCACAGGTGATGCACAATGGCGTGGCCGGATCGAACTCCAGACGGCCCGAGGCGATCAACTCGCCGCATTGGTTACACCAGCCATCATTGCTTGCTGCTGGAGTGCATCAATTCTCGACAGACGCCCTACCTTGCTTTGATCCAGCTCTACCGATTGCGAGCGAGACTCAGCGTCTTCCAGCAATTGATCCAGCTCGGCAGCCCGCTGTTCCAGCAGGGTCTTGAAATGGGCAAGATCCAGGGCGTCGTCCATGGACATTAACGCAGCAGTAACAACGGACTGGTGGTGGTGCGGAGCATGCTGGTCGTGGTGCTACCGACCAGGAACTGCCGGATACGTGAATGGCCATAGGCCCCCATCACCAGCAGATCAATGCCATGCTCTTTCTGATAGGCGTGGAGGGTAGGCTCTATCTCGCCGTTCAGGGCCTCGGCGCGAACAGTGAATCCGGCGTTGAGCAGCACTTTCTGCGCCCAGTCCAGCTGCGCCGACGATTCGTCGCTCACGGGCCCAACCATGACCAGGTGGATCGGCAGCCCCTTCAGCAGGGGGCTGGCCGCCAGCATCTCCACACCCTTGCGGGTAGTAGCGCCGCCATCGAAGGCGAGCATCGCGCTCTCAGGCTTTTGGAAGTTGGCCGGGGTGACCAGAATCGGTCGGTGCATGATACGGATCACGCTCTCCAGCTGGCTTCCGACATGCTGACTCAGACCACCGCTAGATTCGCCCTGGCGACCGATGACCAGCAGGCGCGTTTCGGTTTGCAGCTCTTGCAGGCTTTCCAGCAGATCGCCATGACGTTGCTTGGACTCCGGCGCGGCCACGCCATCCTTAATGGCCCGCTCTTTTGCGGCCGCAAGCATGATCCGCCCTTGTTCAAGGGCCAACTTGCCACGCTGTTCATCCAGGGAAGCAAGCTCATCGAGCAGATGCTCGCGGCTGCCAAGGCCGATATTGCCACTCAGATCGGCCGTAACCGGGTACTGGCGCTGATCCAGCACATGCAGGAAGGTCAGCGGGGCTTCCAGGCTCAGACTGGCCCAGGCCGCGTAGTCGCACACGGCTGGAGCCGAGGCGGAAGCGTCTATACAGGCAATTACTTGGGTCATTGTTGTTCTCCTTCTTAGTGGCCCATGAGTTGATCAATGGCGTCGGGTTTATCGTGAACACCGAAGCGATCCACGATAGTGGCGCTCGCTTCGTTGAGGCCCAGCACTTCAACTTCGGTGCCTTCGCGGCGGAATTTGATGACCACTTTGTCCAAAGCGGCAACGGCGGTGATATCCCAGAAGTGAGCACGGTTCAGGTCGATGGTTACCTTGTTTAGGGCTTCTTTGAAGTCGAAGGCCGCGACGAACTTGTCTGCCGAGCTGAAGAACACCTGGCCGGTGACGTTATAGCTACGATGCTCGCCGGCTTCGTCCAGCAAAGAGCTGATCGCCATGTAATGGCCAACCTTGTTGGCGAAGAACATCGCGGCCAGCAGTACGCCGGCCAACACGCCGAAGGCAAGGTTGTGGGTGGCGACCACGACCACCACGGTGACGACCATGACAATGTTGGTCGACAACGGGTGCTTCTTCAGGTTGCGCAGCGAATCCCAACTGAAGGTGCCGATGGACACCATGATCATCACTGCCACCAGCGCAGCCATCGGGATCTGCTTCAGCCAGTCGCCGAGGAATACCACCATCAGTAGCAGGAATACGCCTGCGGCCAGGGAGGACAGACGAGAACGACCGCCGGATTTAACGTTGATGATCGACTGACCAATCATCGCGCAACCTGCCATACCGCCGATTAGGCCCGAAGCAATGTTGGCCACGCCTTGACCCTTGCACTCGCGGTTCTTGTCACTGGAGGTGTCGGTCAGGTCGTCGACAATGGTCGCGGTCATCATCGATTCCAACAGACCGACCACAGCCAGTGCTGCCGAATAAGGGAAGATGATGGCCAGCGTCTCGAATGTCAGCGGCACGTCAGGCCAGAGGAAGATCGGTAGCGTATCCGGCAGTTCACCCATATCACCGACCGTGCGGATATCCAGCCCAACCGACATGGCGACGGCGGTCAGCACGATGATGCACACCAGCGGCGATGGGATGAGCTTGCCGATCTTGGGGACATAGGGGAACAGATAGATGATGCCGAGGCCTGCGGCTGTCATGGCGTAGACGTGCCAGGTGACATTGGTCAGCTCGGGCAGCTGAGCCATGAAAATCAGGATCGCCAGTGCATTGACGAAACCGGTCACCACCGAGCGCGAGACGAAGCGCATCAGCGATCCGAGCTTCAGGTAGCCAGCAGCGATTTGTAGCACGCCACATAGCAGCGTGGCGGCCAGCAGATATTCAAGACCATGGTTCTTGACCAGGGTCACCATCAGCAGTGCCATTGCACCGGTTGCGGCCGAGATCATTCCGGGGCGACCACCGACAAAGGCGATAACCACGGCGATACAGAAAGAGGCGTACAGGCCGACCTTGGGGTCGACGCCGGCAATGATCGAGAAGGCGATGGCTTCAGGGATTAGGGCCAGTGCGACCACAATACCGGCGAGGATGTCGCCACGGATGTTGGATAACCAGGTTTGTTTTAACGAGTGGAGCATCAGAATTCCCAAGGCAATGGATCGCGCAGAACAGCATGGCGCAGGCCATGTGCAGCTGGTCGATACGAGGTCAAATTGTCGGATGTAGAGGAGCTGTGGCGGGTGTTAAAACCTAAAGCACAGCAGAACGCGACCGCTGGCAGAGCAAGCAGTCACAGATGATGCGGGGGGCGAAGCGCTATGGCGGCGTAGGCAGCCAGATCATGTTTTGCAGGGTAAGCATGAGGTCTTATCGAGTGTCTTTAGTAACTCAATGGCCGCAACAGTCTACAGGAAGAGGGCAATTTCTGCGAGTCACCCCCGGACTAGGCTTTGTACGAAAAGT
>NZ_JAEILC010000012.1:0-97539 GCF_016307435.1 Pseudomonas sp. S4_EA_1b
GTACATTTTGGTGCAGAAAAGTAACAACGATCCGTTTCAGGCCCCAAAAAAGTGCCCACAACGTGGCGCAGAGTGACACCCACATCTATGAGAGAATCCCCGGCCATCGTCCTACATGCTCTTGAGAAATCGATGAAAGCAGCGTCTGCCTCGGCCTCCCGTTACGCGATGATTCACCAGGTGTTGCGTGATGCGATCGTCAACGGCACCGCCCGCCATGGGCTGGTGTTGCTGGAAGCGCCCCTGGCCGAATTGTTCGGCACCAGCCGCGTGCCGGTACGCCGGGCGTTGGACCTGCTGCATGAAGAAGGGCTGATTTGCCGTTTCAATGGCCGCGGTTATTTGATCAATCCCGAAGGCCTGGCCATGGAGCCGCTGCGCCTGCCCTTGAGCGCTGCGCACCTGGGCTTGAACGGCGAAGATGAGTTGGTGGACACGCGACCGTTGGGCGAACGGATCGTCGATGAAATCGGCGCGGCGCTGTCCACCTGCATCGCCTTCGGCCATTACCGCCTGGATGAACAGGCGGCCGCCGAACACTACGGCGTCAGCCGCGCGGTGGTGCGTGAAGCGCTGATGCGTCTGCGCGACCGTGGCCTGGTGGAAAAGGAGCCCTATTCCCAATGGCTGGCCGGCCCGTTGACGGCCCGGGAAGTGACCGAGGACTACGAACTGCGCGCCTGCCTGGAGCCCGAAGCCTTGCGCCAGAGCGCGCCGAACCTCGACCGCGAGGTGCTGCAAGCCATGCTGCAACGGGTACTGGACGCCCAGAGCACCGCGCACTGCAGCCTGGAAGCCATCGAGCGCATCGAAGAGGACTTGCACCAGCACTGCCTGGCCGGTCTGCAAAACCGCAAGATCGCGGCGTTGATCCGCCAGGGCCAGAGCCCGATGATCATCAGCCGGATATTCCATGGTTTGCTGGGGATCGGCGCCGATCCGTCGATGCTTGCCGAACATCGCTTGATTCTCGAACTGCTGCTGCACGGTGCCTTCGATGCCGCCGCGCTGAACCTGCGCGAGCACTTGCAGCGGGCGCGACAGCGAATGTTGCAGCGCTTGAAAGTACTCTCGGTGCTGCCAGAACAGCCGCTCCCGGCCTACCTTCATAAAATCAGCTGACCCCCATGGCCGGATCGCCGCCGTAATTTTATGCAATATGTTGCTATCTCACCCCCACCATTGAAACCACCGCTACCTCGCCCCATCTAAGCACCATACTTCCTGATGCAGGTGCCCCATGAGCGACCAGCAAGAATTTCCCGATTACGACCTCAACGATTACGCCGACCCCGAAAACGCTGAATCCCACTCGTCCAATACCGGCCTGGCCCTGCCTGGGCAGAACCTGCCGGACAAGGTCTATATAATCCCGATCCACAATCGGCCGTTTTTCCCCGCGCAAGTGTTGCCGGTGATCGTCAATGAAGAGCCCTGGGCCGAAACCCTGGAACTGGTGAGCAAGTCCGAGCACCACTCCCTGGCCCTGTTCTTTATGGACACGCCGCCGGAAGACCCGCGCCACTTCGACACCTCCAGCCTGCCGCTGTACGGCACCCTGGTGAAGGTGCATCACGCCAGCCGCGAAAACGGCAAGCTGCAATTCGTCGCCCAGGGCCTGACCCGCGTGAGGATTCGCACCTGGCTCAAGCACCATCGCCCGCCGTACCTGGTGGAAGTCGAATACCCACACCAGCCGTCCGAGCCGACCGACGAGGTCAAGGCTTACGGCATGGCGCTGATCAACGCGATCAAGGAGCTGCTGCCCCTCAACCCGTTGTACAGCGAAGAGTTGAAGAACTACCTCAACCGCTTCAGCCCCAACGACCCATCGCCGCTGACCGACTTCGCCGCCGCCCTCACCTCCGCCACCGGCAACGAACTGCAGGAAGTGCTGGACTGCGTGCCCATGCTCAAGCGCATGGAAAAAGTGCTGCCGATGCTGCGCAAGGAAGTCGAAGTCGCGCGCCTGCAAAAAGAGCTGTCCGCCGAAGTGAACCGCAAGATCGGCGAGCATCAGCGCGAGTTCTTCCTCAAGGAACAGCTCAAAGTCATCCAGCAGGAACTGGGTTTGACCAAGGACGACCGCAGCGCGGACGTCGAGCAATTTGAGCAACGCCTGGAAGGCAAAGTACTGCCGGCCCAGGCGAAAAAACGCATCGATGAAGAACTCAACAAACTGTCGATCCTGGAAACCGGCTCGCCGGAATACGCGGTCACCCGCAACTATCTGGATTGGGCCACGTCGGTGCCTTGGGGCGTGTATGGCGAGGACAAACTCGACCTCAAGCACGCGCGCAAGGTGCTGGATAAACACCACGCGGGCCTCGACGACATCAAGAGCCGCATCCTCGAATTCCTCGCGGTGGGCGCCTATAAAGGCGAAGTCGCCGGTTCCATTGTGCTGCTGGTGGGCCCACCGGGCGTGGGCAAAACCAGTGTCGGCAAATCCATCGCCGAGTCCCTGGGCCGCCCGTTCTATCGGTTCAGCGTCGGCGGCATGCGTGACGAGGCCGAAATCAAGGGCCATCGCCGCACCTACATCGGCGCCCTGCCCGGCAAACTGGTGCAGGCGCTCAAGGACGTGGAGGTGATGAACCCGGTAATCATGCTCGACGAGATCGACAAGATGGGCCAGAGCTTCCAGGGCGACCCGGCGTCGGCGCTGCTGGAAACCCTGGACCCTGAGCAGAATGTCGAATTCCTCGACCACTACCTGGACCTGCGCCTGGACCTGTCCAAGGTCCTGTTCGTGTGCACCGCCAACACCCTGGATTCCATCCCCGGCCCACTGCTCGACCGTATGGAAGTGATTCGCCTGTCGGGCTATATCACCGAAGAGAAAGTCGCCATCGCCAAGCGCCATCTATGGCCCAAGCAGCTGGAAAAAGCCGGCGTGGCAAAAAACAGCCTGACCATCAGCGATGGCGCCCTGCGCGCGCTGATCGACGGTTACGCCCGTGAAGCTGGGGTGCGCCAGTTGGAGAAACAGCTGGGCAAACTGGTGCGCAAGGCGGTGGTCAAGTTGCTGGATGCGCCGGACAGTGTGATCAAGATCGGCAACAAAGACCTGGAAAGCTCCCTGGGCACGCCGGTGTTCCGTAATGAACAAGTGTTGTCCGGCATTGGCGTCATCACCGGCCTGGCGTGGACCAGCATGGGCGGTGCCACCCTGCCGATCGAAGCGACGCGCATTCACACCCTTAACCGTGGCTTCAAGCTGACCGGCCAGTTGGGTGAGGTGATGAAGGAGTCCGCCGAAATCGCCTACAGCTACATCAGTTCGAACCTGAAGTCTTTTGGCGGCGACCCGAAGTTCTTCGACGAAGCCTTTGTGCACCTGCATGTGCCGGAAGGCGCCACGCCGAAGGATGGCCCAAGTGCTGGCGTGACCATGGCCAGCGCCCTGCTGTCCCTGGCACGTAACCAACCGCCGAAGAAAGGCGTGGCCATGACCGGCGAACTGACACTGACTGGGCATGTGCTGCCAATTGGCGGAGTGCGCGAAAAAGTAATCGCCGCGCGGCGCCAAAAGATCCATGAACTGATCCTGCCAGAGCCCAATCGCGGCAGTTTCGAAGAGTTGCCGGAGTACCTGAAGGAAGGCATGACGGTGCATTTCGCCAAGCGCTTTGCGGATGTGGCGAAGGTGCTGTTCTGATAGACCGTTAGCGCTTGCACCGGCCTCATCGGGGGCAAGCCCCCTCCCACAGGTTGATTTGTGAACATACTCAAGTGTGGGAGGGGGCTTGCCCCCGATGGCGTAACTGGCCGCAACCTGTATCCACCTTGTAACACCCTGTCTTATCTTCGGTTATGCTCGGTCTTCGTCGCCAAACAACGGAGCCCTTATGACCGCTGCCCGCCTGCTTCTCCCCTTGAGCCTTGCCCTGCTGGCCGCCTGCGCCAGCGCTCCCAAGCAAAACGTCACCGTGGAAAACCAGAGCGCCTGCCCGCTCCAGTTGAAAACCGGGCAAAACCTGATCCTCACCCTGCCCAGCAACCCCACCACCGGTTACCGCTGGGCCATCCAGGATTCGGCTGGCGGCGTGCTGCGTGCGCTGAGCCCCGAGGTCTACAGCAGCAGCGAATCCGGGGTGATCGGCGGCGGCGGCCAGTCGACCTGGCGGTTCCAGGCTTTCGCGCCGGGTCAGGGTCGCTTGCGCCTGACCTCCCAGCAGCCCTGGGAGCCGGAAGCCGAACCCGTTGAAGCCTTCGACTGCGCCATTACGGTGAACTGATATGCCGTGGCTGATTCTTGCGCTGATGGGCGCCGGCACTTTTATCTACGGCCTGACCACCCACGCCACGCTGCTGTGCCTGCTGGTCAAACCCTTGCCGGTGCTGGCACTGCTGGGCTGGCTGCACGATGCGCCGCCCACCGACTATCGCCGCTGGATCAGCCTGGGGCTGATTTTCTCGCTGGTGGGGGATGTTCTGCTGGCCTGGCCGGGGGACCTGTTTATCTTTGGCCTGGGCGTGTTTCTGTTGGCGCACTTGGCGTACCTCAAGGCCTACTTCAGCGATTGCCGCCGCTTGGCGCCGCTGCCGTTGATCCTCGCGCTGGGCGTGGGAGCGGTGCTGTTGAGCATCCTGATCTCCCATGGCCTGGGGGATTTGTTGATACCTGTGGTGGTTTATGCCCTGGTGATCAGCGCCATGCTCTGGCGCGCGCTGGCCCGCTTGGGCGGTGATGTGCCCAAGCGTTCGGCGCTGCTGGCCGCGGCGGGGGCCGCATCCTTTGTGTTTTCCGACACGCTGATCGGCATCAATCGGTTCGTGGTCGCGTTCGAGGCCGCGCCGTATTTGCTGATTACTACCTATTGGCTTGGCCAGTGGGGTATCACGGCCTCGGCTTTCCATCAGACAACACGGGCATCCGAGGGGCAACTTGGCTAAAATGCCGGCCTTTCCCCCACCGTCGCCGGAACAACCGTGAGCCAAGAACCCGATCGCCTGTTCGCCCAGCCCCTGCCCCAGGTGCCGGACTTCGCCTTTAACGAGGATGTAGTGCGGGTGTTTCCCGACATGATCAAACGCTCGGTGCCTGGGTATCCGACCATTGTCGAGAACCTCGGCGTGCTGGCCGCGCAGTTCGCCCAACCCCACAGCGTGCTCTACGACCTGGGCTCATCCCTCGGCGCGGTGACCCAGGCTCTGCGGCGCCATGTGCGCACCGAGGGCTGCTCGGTGATCGCGGTGGACAATTCGGCGGCGATGGTCGAACGCTGTCGCGAATACCTCAATGGCCAGGACTCGATGTTTCAAGAGTTGCTGCCGGTGCAGGTGGTCGAGGGCGATATCCTCGCGTTGCAGTTCCAGCCGGCTTCGGTGGTGGCGCTGAACTTCACCTTGCAGTTCATCGCCCCCGAGGAGCGCCTGGCGTTGCTCGGCCGTATTCGTCAGGCGCTGTTGCCGGGCGGCGCGCTGATCCTTTCGGAAAAGCTGCGCTTCAATGACCTGGAAGAACACGCACTGCTCACCGACCTGCATGTGGCGTTCAAACGCGCCAATGGCTACAGCGAACTGGAAATCGCCCAAAAACGCAGCGCCATCGAAAACGTCATGAAGCCCGACAGCCTCGAAGAACACCGCGGACGCCTGCTGGCGGCCGGGTTCTCGAAAGTCGTGCCGTGGTTCCAGTGTCTTAACTTTGCCTCGTTGATTGCCTTGCCATGATTGATCTGTCCCCCCTCGCCCGCCATCTGGTCGGCACGCCCCTGGCCGTCTGGGCCCAGGGCCTGCAGGCGCAACTCGACAGCAAAATGGAGAAAGGCCACGGCGACCTCGCGCGCTGGCAGAGCGCGCTGGACGCACTGCCGACCCTCGCGCCCGACCACGTCGACCTGCTGAACGGCCTGACCCTGGACGCCGACTGCGACGACGCCACCCGCGCGCAGATGCACACCGCGCTCATGGGCCTGAGCCCCTGGCGCAAAGGCCCGTTCCATTTGTTCGGCGTGCATGTGGACACCGAATGGCGCTCGGACTGGAAGTGGTCGCGAGTGGCGCCGCACCTGAACCTCAAGGGCAAGCGCATCCTCGACGTCGGCTGCGGCAACGGCTACTACATGTGGCGCATGCTCGGCGCCGGTGCCGACAGCGTGATCGGCGTGGACCCCAACTGGTTGTTCTTCTGCCAGTTCCAGGCGGTGCAACGCTACCTGTCCGAGCCCAAAGCCTGGCACCTACCGTTCCCGTTCGAAGACCTGCCACCCAACCTGGAAGGCTTCGACACGGTGTTTTCCATGGGCGTTTTCTACCACCGTCGCTCGCCCATCGAGCACTTGCTGGCGCTCAAGGACACACTGGTCAAGGGCGGCGAGCTGGTACTGGAAACCTTGGTAGTGGAAGGCGATCAGCAGCAAGTGCTGGTGCCGGAAGATCGCTACGCGCAGATGCGCAACGTGTGGTTCCTGCCCTCGGTGCCGGCGTTGATGCTATGGCTGCGGCGTGCCGGGTTCAGTGATGTGCGGTGTGTGGATGTGAGTGTGACCACGGTGCAGGAACAACGGGGGACGGAATGGATGAAGTATCAATCCCTCAGCGATTTCCTCGATCCGGATGATCACAGCAAGACCATTGAAGGGCTGCCGGCGCCTATGCGGGCCGTCATCATCGCCAAAAAGTAAGCCCCGATCCCGCTGAAAAAATGAAGCTCAAAATGTGGAAGGGGGCTTGCCCCCGATCTCGGAGTGTCGGTCAGCATAGCCTTAGCTGACCCGCCGTCATCGGGGGCAAGCCCCCTCCCACATTTGATCTGCAGTGTTCTTTAGAGGGGGGACTTGGTCCGGCGGGCTTTGAAGAATTCGCTCAGCACCGTGCCGCACTCTTCAGCCAGTACACCGCCTTCAAACAACACCCGATGATTCAAAAAGCCCTGGGTAAAAAACTGCCCCTGGCTCTGCACGATCCCCGCCTTAGGCTCCAATGCGCCGTACACCACCCGTGCGATGCGTGAATGCACGATCAGCCCGGCGCACATGCTGCACGGCTCCAGGGTCACATACAGCGTACTGCCGGGCAGGCGGTAGTTGCTGACGGCCTGGGCGGCGGCGCGGATGGCGACCATCTCGGCGTGGGCGCTAGGGTCGTTACCGCTGATGGGGCAATTAAAGCCTCGTCCGATGATTTCACCGTCCTGCACCAGCACCGCGCCGACCGGCACCTCACCCAGCGCTGCGCCTTGGGCGGCGAGGGCCAGGGCTTCACGCATAAAGTCTTGGTCCCGGCTGCGGTCGATGATCGCGGTGGGGCGAAACTGACGCATCACGCCACCTCGATGGCGGCCATCAAGCCGGTTTCCATATGGTCGATCACATGGCAGTGGAACATCCACACCCCAGGGTTATCCGCCACCAACGCCACCCGGGCGCGCTCGTTCTTGCCCAGCAGGTAGGTGTCGGTGAAGTACGGGATCACCTTATGGCGGTTAGAGGCGATCACCTTGAAACTCATGCCGTGCAGGTGGATCGGGTGCTGGTACTGGGTCATGTTCTTCAATTCGAAAATGTAGCTCTTGCCCTTTTCCAGCTTGGCGATCGGGCGGTCGGCGCAGGTTTTGTCGGTGATGTCCCAGGCCTGGCCGTTGATCTGCCACAGGCTCGGCGGCTTGCCGTTGTCCACATTGACCGAGACCGAACCAACCCACTCGAAATTGAAGTTGAGTTTCTCGGCATTGGCCAGGTCCGGCTCGCTGATCGGGTTGGCCGGCAGCGCCGGCGGCCAGTCGGTGGGCGCGTCGGTATTGGCCACCGAGCGGAAGGTACCCAGGCGCACCGGGCCGTTGCGAATCGACAGTTCTTCACCCGCCGCCGGCGCCTTGATCGCCAGGCAGATACGCATGCCCGGGCCCAGCCAGTACTCCTTGCCCAGCGGGCGCGGTTCGATAGGGTTGCCATCCAACGCATAGATGCGCGCTTCGACGTCGGGAATATTGATGCGATAGGTCAGGGTGTTATCCAGATTGAGCAGACGCACACGGGTGATCTGCCCGGCCGGCAAGTCGATCACCGCCTGGGACACACCGTTGATTGTCGACAAGCGCCCGGCCGTACCGCCACGCGCCGCTTCGCGGGGGATGCTGAAGGCGACGAACTCGCCCTCTTCGTCCACGTGCCAGCTCTTGAGGCTCAGGGTGCATTCGTGTTTGAAACCGGTGGGCTCGCGCTCTTCGATGATCAACGGGCCCACCAGGCCACGGCCGAGTTCTTCGCTGCTGTTGACGTGAGGGTGGTACCAGTAGCTGCCGGCGTCGGGCACGCGGAACTTGTAGTCGAAGTATTCGCCAGGCAGCACCGGCAACTGCGAGACGTAGGGTACGCCGTCCATTTCCAGCGGCAGGCGGATGCCATGCCAGTGGATGGTGGTGGCGACCGGCAAGTGGTTGATAAAGCGCACCCGCAGCCACTCACCCTGGCGCACACGCAACTCGGTGCCCGGCGCCGACGGGCCGAACGCCCAGGCCTCGGTCTTGTGTCCCGGCACCAGCTCAACATCCAGCGGCGCCGCGATCAGTTCGTAATCGTGCCCCGCCTCGGCCTCGGCGACTTTCCCCAGCCAGTAGCGGTAGGCGCCACCGGCACCGGCGCCCACTACGGCCAGGCCGGCCAGACCACCCAGGATTTGTCGACGGGAAAAGGATCGGGACACAACAACCTCGCGTATCGGCCGCAGGCGCATAGCCTGCAAAGGGCGGATACGATACACCTACACGGGCTAAACAGTAAGGGTTCTCATGTGGGAGGTGACGCCCTCCCACATTGCGGCTTGGCTGTTTTTAGTGCTTGGCGGCGGCCAGGATCAGGGCCTTCATTTCGGCAACCGCGCCTTTGAAACCGACGAACAGCGCGTGGGCCACCAGGGCATGGCCGATGTTCAGCTCGTTGATGCCCTTGATCGCGGCGACGGCCTCGACGTTGTGGTAGTGCAAGCCGTGGCCGGCATTGACGATCAAGCCTTCATTGAGACCGCAGTTCACGCCTTCGATAATGCGTTGCAGCTCGTCTGCGACCTCCGTCGGCGTGGTGGCATCGGCGTAGCGGCCAGTATGCAGTTCGATGGCGGGCGCGCCGACGCGGCGCGAGGCCTCGATCTGGCGCGGGTCGGCGTCGATAAACAACGACACTTCGCTGCCGATCTTCGACAAACGCTGCACCGCGGCCTTGATCCGCGCTTCCTGGCCGGCCACATCCAGGCCGCCCTCGGTGGTGAGTTCCTGGCGGGTTTCCGGCACCAGGCAGATATGTGCCGGGCGGATGCGCTCGGCGAACGCCATCATTTCTTCGGTGACGCCCATTTCGAAATTCATGCGGGTTTGCAGCACGTCCTTGAGCAGCAGCACGTCGCGTTCCTGGATGTGCCGACGGTCTTCGCGCAAGTGCACGGTGATGCCGTCGGCGCCCGCTTCTTCGGCGTCCAGCGCGGCCTTGACCGGATCGGGGTAGCGAGTGCCCCGGGCCTGGCGCAGGGTAGCGACGTGGTCGATGTTGACGCCAAGAAGAATGCGATTGCTGGTGGTCACGGAAGCGCTCCTGAAAAGGGGGAAGAAACGCTGCACAGCATACACGGGGATGTCAGGGCTTTCGAAACAACTCGCGACTGACCAGCGGCCGCCCGCCCAGGTGCACGGCCAGGGCCTGGCGCATCAGGCGCTTGGCGGCGGACAAGGCGCCGGGCGCGGTCCAGTCGGCTTCGCTCATGGCCAGCAGCTCGGTGCCCTGAAATAGACCGGGTTGCAGCAAGTAGACTCGCTCCAGCCCCGCGTCCACTTGCAGGCGATACATGCCATCGGCGGCGATGGGGTCGCCGTGCAGGTCGTTGTTCAGTTCAAAGCCGTAACCCAGATCGTCCAGCAGACGCCATTCGAAGGCGCGCAGCAACGGCTCCAACGGACGACCTTCGGCCAGGGCCAGCAACGTGGCGGCGTAGTGATCGAAGACCGCCGGGTGCGGATCTTCGGCTGGCAACAGGCGAATCAGCAGTTCATTTAGGTATAGGCCGCTGAACAGCGCATCGCCATTGAGCCAGGCGGAGGTGCCGACGCTTTCCAGGCGGCCGACGTTCTTCAGCTCGCCCTTGCCGCGAAACTCCACATCCAGCGCCACAAAGGGCCGCGCCAATGTCCCGGCCTTGCCCCGCGCACTGCGCAACACCGCGCGCAGGCGACCTTGGGGGGTGAGGAAATCCACCAGGGCGCTGGTCTCGCGATAGGCACGGCTGTGCAGGACATAGGCGAGTTGGCTGGGAGGTGGGGATTGGGACATGGGTTCTCTATCGTGAAAACAACATAAACCTAATGTGGGAAGGGGCTTGGCCCCGATGGCGGTGGCTCAGTCACGTATTTATTAACTGGTCCACCGCTATCGGGGCCAAGCCCCCTCCCACATTTTTTGCCCTGCGGTGTACTTACAGGTCGCCGTAGCCGAGAGAGCGCAACGCACGCTCGTCATCGGACCAACCGCCTTTCACCTTCACCCACAGGTTGAGCATGATCTTGGAATCGAACAGCAATTCCATATCCTTGCGCGCCTCGGTACCGATGCGCTTGATGCGCTCGCCCTTGTCGCCAATGATGATTTTCTTCTGGCCGTCGCGTTCGACGAGGATCAGCGCATGGATATGCAAGGTCTTGCCCTGCTGCTTGAACTCTTCGATTTCGACGGTGATCTGGTACGGCAGCTCGGCGCCCATCTGGCGCATGATTTTCTCACGCACCAGTTCGGCGGCGAGGAAACGGCTGCTGCGGTCGGTGATCTGGTCTTCCGGGAAGAAGTGTTCGTTCTCCGGCAGGTGCTCGGCGATCACGCGCTCCAGCGCATCGAGGTTGTGGCCGTGCTGGGCGGAAATCGGGATGATCTGGGCGTTCGGCAGTTGTTCCTGCAGCCAGCTCAGGTGCGGCATCAGCTCGGCTTTGTCTTCGATGCGGTCGGTCTTGTTCAGCGCGACGATCAACGGGCCGGTGACGTACTGCACGCGCTCCAGAACCATCTGGTCTTCATCGGTCCACTTGGTGCGGTCGACCACGAAGATCACCACGTCGACGTCTTTCAACGCGGCCGAAGCGTTCTTGTTCATATAGCGGTTAAGGGCTTTTTCGCCGCCTTTGTGCATGCCCGGGGTGTCAACGTAGACCGCTTGCACGTTGCCTTCGGTCTTGATGCCCAGCATGTTGTGGCGGGTGGTCTGCGGCTTGCGCGATGTAATCGCCAGCTTCTGCCCCAGGATGTGGTTGAGCAGCGTGGACTTGCCCACGTTGGGGCGGCCGACGATGGCAACATAGCCACAGCGTGTTGCGGTTGAATCAGTCATGGCCATTCTCCACGCCCAGGGCAATCAGTGCTGCAGCGGCCGCTACCTGTTCGGCAATACGACGGCTCACACCCTGACCTCGGCTTTTTTCGTTCAGTAAGGTGATTTCACATTCCACGAAGAACACGCGGCAATGGGGCTCACCCTGGATATCCACCACTTCGTAGCGGGGCAGTTCGCAGCCGCGCGATTGCAGGAATTCCTGCAGGCGGGTCTTGGGATCTTTGTTGGTATCGACCAGGGTCAGGCTTTCGATCTCGGAGGTCAGCCACGCCGTGACCCGCTCCTTGGCCGCTTCCATGCCCGCATCCAGGTAGATAGCGCCGATCAGCGCTTCGAGGGCATCGGCCAGGATCGATTCACGGCGGAACCCGCCGCTTTTCAATTCGCCGGAACCCAGGCGCAGGTACTCGCCCAGGCCGAAACCGCGAGCCAGTACGGCCAGGGTTTCGCCCTTGACCAGGCGTGCGCGCAGGCGCGATAGCTGGCCTTCACGGGCTTGGGGGAAGCGCTCGAAAAGGGCTTCACCGGCAACGAAATTGAGGATGGCATCACCGAGAAATTCCAGGCGCTCGTTATTGCGCCCTGCGAAGCTGCGGTGTGTGAGGGCAAGGACCATCAATTCCTGGTCCTTGAAGGTGTAGCCGAGCTGGCGCTCGAGACGACTGAGAGAAACGGTCACGGTTTATCCATAGTGAGTTGGTGGCACCGGCGGCCATCGACGATTGACGCAGTGTTCAAATTCAAATCCTGATGGGTGTTGCATGGGGCGCGAATTGTCCACGCCCCAGAAAAGCATTCGGCGCTGTGTTCACAGCGCCGCTTGTATTACTTGATCAGCCCGACCCGCGAGAAGTTCGGCAGGTGGCTGAGCTTGGGTTCCGGCCAACTCATCCAGACCGCGAAGGCCTTGCCGACGATATTCTGGTCGGGAACCATGCCCAGCAGCTCTTTGGGAATACTGGGGTCATCCCAGTAGCGGCTGTCATTGGAGTTGTCGCGGTTGTCGCCCATCATGAAATAGTGCCCGGCAGGCACTTTCCACTGGCCGTCAGGCTGGGCGCGATAGCGGCTCATCTCCTTGCGGATCTCGTGTTCCACGGCACCGAGCTTCTCCTGATACAGCTCGGCGCTGCCCAGGGTGTTCGGTTCGGAACCGAGCAGTTTTTCGGCCACCGACTCACCGTTGATGAACAGGCGCTTGTCGCTGGTGTAACGGATCACATCGCCCGGCAGGCCGACCACACGCTTGATGTAGTTGACGTTCGGGTCGCTTGGATAGCGGAACACCATCACATCACCGCGCTGCGGGTCGCCGACTTCGATGACCTTCTTATCGATCACCGGCAGGCGGATCCCATAGGAAAACTTGTTCACCAGGATGAAGTCGCCCACATCCAGGGTAGGTTTCATCGACCCCGACGGGATCTGAAACGGCTCCACCAGGAACGAACGCAGCACCAGCACGATGAACAACACCGGGAAGAACGACTTGCCGTATTCAACCAGCAAAGGCTCTTTGTTCAGCTTCTCGATCACCACACCATCGGGCTGGCTGACGCTGCCTTGATAGGACGCGATAGCCGCCCGCCTACGCGGGGCGAAGAACACCAGATCGAGCAACGCCAAGAGACCGCAGACGGCAACGGCGATGACCAGCAACAGCGGGAAATTTAGCGACATAGGACCTAACTATCCAACCTGAGCACCGCAAGGAAGGCTTCTTGTGGAACTTCCACGTTGCCCACTTGCTTCATGCGTTTTTTACCGGCCTTTTGCTTCTCAAGCAGCTTGCGCTTACGGCTTACGTCACCGCCGTAGCATTTGGCCAGTACGTTCTTTCTGAGTGCCTTGACGGAGGTTCGCGCAATGATCTGCCCGCCGATGGCGGCCTGGATCGCGACGTCGAACATCTGACGCGGAATCAGTTCTTTCATCTTTTCGGTCAACTGGCGACCTTTGTAATGCGCATTATCCTTGTGCACGATCAGTGCCAAGGCATCTACCTTGTCGCCGTTAATCAGCACATCCAGTTTCACCAGATTAGCCGATTGGTAACGATCGAAATGGTAGTCCAGCGAAGCATAGCCGCGACTGGTGGACTTGAGACGGTCGAAGAAGTCCAAGACCACTTCGTTCATCGGCATGTCGTAAGTCACTTGAACCTGAGTGCCGAGGAACAGCATGTCGCGTTGGACGCCACGCTTTTCGATACACAGCGTAATGACGTTGCCCAAATGCTCCTGCGGAACCAGGATATTGGCCCGCACGATAGGCTCGCGCATGTCTTCGATCGCCGACAGATCCGGAAGCTTGGAGGGGTTGTCGACGTAAATCGTTTCACCGGTTTTAAGCAACAGCTCGAAAATAACGGTAGGCGCGGTGGTGATCAGGTCCAGGTCGTATTCGCGCTCCAGGCGCTCCTGGATGATTTCCATGTGCAGCATGCCCAGGAACCCGCAGCGGAAGCCGAAGCCTAGGGCGTCGGAGCTTTCCGGGGTGTACTGCAACGACGAGTCGTTGAGGGTCAACTTTTGCAGGGCTTCGCGGAAGTCTTCGAAATCGTCGGAGCTGACCGGGAACAGACCGGCGTAGACCTGCGGTTGGATACGCTTGAAGCCTGGCAGCACGTCCACATCCGGGGTGGAGCTGAGTGTCAGGGTGTCACCCACCGGCGCGCCGTGGATGTCCTTGATACCGGCGATGATGAAGCCTACTTCACCGGCTTTCAGATCAACGGTCGCGGTGTGCTTGGGGTTGAAGACACCGACGCTGTCCACCAAGTGGATCTTGCCGGTGGACTTGACCAGGATCTTGTCGCCCTTCTTCACGCGGCCGTGGCGCACGCGGACCAGGGACACAACGCCCAGGTAGTTGTCGAACCAGGAATCGATGATCAACGCTTGCAGCGGATCTTCGATGTTGCCGGTGGGGGCTGGAATGGTGTGGACCAGGCGTTCGAGCACTTCGTCGACACCCAGGCCGGTCTTGGCGCTGCAGGTAACCGCGTCGGTGGCGTCGATGCCGATGATCTTCTCGATCTCTTCCTTGACGCGCTCGGGCTCAGCCTGCGGCAGGTCGATCTTGTTCAGCACGGGCATGACTTCCAGGCCCTGTTCGATCGCGGTGTAGCAGTTGGCGACCGATTGCGCTTCCACGCCCTGACCGGCGTCCACCACCAGCAAGGCACCTTCACAGGCCGCCAGGGACCGGCTGACTTCGTAGGTGAAGTCAACGTGGCCGGGGGTGTCAATGAAGTTCAGTTGGTAAGTGATGCCGTCTTTGGCCTTGTAGTACAGCGTGACGCTGTGGGCCTTGATGGTGATCCCGCGTTCGCGTTCGAGGTCCATGGAGTCCAGAACCTGGGCTTCCATTTCACGCTCGGCAAGGCCGCCGCACATCTGGATGAATCGATCGGCCAGCGTCGACTTGCCATGGTCAATGTGGGCGATGATGGAGAAATTGCGGATATGACTCAAATCACTCACGGATCAACACTCAAAAAGGCTGCAGGCAGATTGCCCGCTGAAAAATAGCCGGGAATTGTACCTGATGCTCAGGCCAGACGTCATCTTTGCTGACCAGAACAAAAATGCCCCGATCTCTCGACCGGGGCATTTTTTGTTCATAAGCGCGCGATCAACCGGCGCGGCGCAACAGCCAGAACCCGGCCAAAGCGCAGATGGCGGTCGGCACCAGCACCGCAAATAGCGGCGAGAAGCCAAACACCAGGCTCGACGGGCCGAGCAGATCCTGGGCAATCCGGAAGGTGAAACCCACCAGCACGCCAGTGAACACCCGCTGACCCAGGGTCACGGAGCGCAGCGGCCCGAAAATGAATGAAATCGCCATCAGCACCAGCGCGGCGGTCACCACCGGCTGCAACACTTTGACCCAGAATGCCAGCCAATAACGGCCATTGCTCAGGCCCTGGTCCTTGAGATAGTGGATATAGCTCCACAGACCGGAGATCGGCAGGCTTTCCGGGATCATCACCACGGTGTTGAGCAGTTCCGGCTTGAGGGCGATGTCCCACGCTTCGCTCGGTACGTTGATCACTTCAGTGCTGGCCTTGGTGCCCTGGCCAGGGTTGCGGAAATAAGTGGTGGTGACATCGCTCAGTTGCCATTTTTCCGCGTCGTACTGCGCACGTTTGGCGAAACTGGACGACAACATATGACGTTCTTTATCGAAGGTGTAGCGCGTCACCCCGATCAACAAGCCGCCAGGCTGCACGGCGTTGATGTGGATGAACTCGTCACCCTGACGGTGCCACAGGCCATGCTTGGCGCTCTGCGCGTCACCCGAACCTTGGGCCAGGGCGCGATTGGCCTGGGCCGTGGACTCAGCCGGCGGCGCGACGTACTCGCCGATCAGCACGCTGCAAAGCATCAGTAGCAACATGGGTTTCATGACCGCCCATACGATCCGGCCGACGGAGACCCCGGCGGCACGCATGATGGTCAGCTCACTGTTGCTGGCCAGGCTACCCAGGCCGATCAGGCAACCGATCAGCGCGGCCATCGGCATCATGTCGTACAGGCGACGCGGAGCGGTCAGCGCCACGTAGCTCAGCACGTCGGTGACGGTGTAGGTGTCGCTGACGTTGCCCACTTCATCGATGAAGGCAAACAACGAGGCCAGGCCCAGGATGATGCCCAGTACCGCCAGGATGGCGATGAGTACGCTGTTACCAATGTAGCGATCGAGCTTAGCCACGAGCCAACTCCTTCTGGCCACGACGGCTCTTCATCTTCAAGCGTATAGGTTCCCAATAAAGCAGCCCCAGGCCGATCACCAGGAAAATCCCGTGTACCCACCACAGGCCCAGGACCGGCGACAGCTTGCCTTTTTCCAGGGAACCGCGGGCGGAAATCAGGATGGTGAGGTAAGCCATGTACAGCAGAATCGCCGGCAACAACTTGAGGAAACGGCCTTGGCGCGGGTTGACGCGCGACAGCGGCACGGCCATCAAGGTCACGATAAACACCAGCAGCGGCAAGGAAATGCGCCATTGCAGCTCAGCGATGGAACGCAGTTCCTGGCTGCCGATCAATTGCGCGGTGGGGATGGCGTCGCGGTCGGTGACTTCATCACTGACTTCCGGACGGGCCAGCATCACGCCGTACGTGTCGTACTTGATGGCCCGGTAATCGGCCTGGCCCGGGCTGCCGTCATAGCGGTAGCCGTTTTCCAGGATCAGGTAGCGGCTGCCATCG
Source organism: Pseudomonas sp. S4_EA_1b (assembly GCF_016307435.1). NCBI lineage: Bacteria > Pseudomonadati > Pseudomonadota > Gammaproteobacteria > Pseudomonadales > Pseudomonadaceae > Pseudomonas > Pseudomonas sp. S4_EA_1b. The sequence continues at coordinate 16,530 of NZ_JAEILC010000012.1, forward strand.
GGGCGTACTTCCTGACGGCCCGAATCGGCCACCAGCACGGAAATGCCACGGTCCTTCTTGTCCTGGCCCAGGCGCTTCTCGGAGATGAACACGCCGCCCAGGTTGGCGCGGTCTTCGGTCATGGTTTCGGTGTAGGTCACCCGAGTGCCGTCGCTGAGGGCCTGGAAGCGGCCGGGTTCGAGGGTGTCGAACTCGGTCATCGCGTCCTGCTTGTTCAGCACCAACTGAAATTGCATGGCGCCCTGGGGAGCCAGGCTCAGGCTCAGCCAAGCGACGATCAGGGCGATGCCGGCGGCTGGGATCATGGTCATGCCCAGCAGGCGCTGCTGGCTCATGCCGGTAGCCGACAGCACGGTCATTTCACTTTCAAGGTACAGACGACCGTAGGCCAGCAGAATGCCCAGGAACAGGCCCAACGGCAGGATCAGTTGCAGGAACCCTGGCAGACGAAAGCCCATGATCAGGAACAGCGAACCTGGGTCGAGCGCGCCGGAAGCGGCCTGAGCCAGGTATTTGACGAAACGACCACTCATGATGATGACCAGCAGCACCGCACTCACGGCACTCAGGGTCAACAGGACTTCGCGGGACAGATAACGGAAGACAATCAAACCAGACACTCCAGGGTTGTCAGGCTAAGGCGGCCAAACAAGCAAGCATACCGAGTCAGCCCCTTTTACACAGGGCCGGCTAAAAAGATGGCGCATTATCCTGTGATTGACCGCGCCTGTCACTGCGCAACCTCATGCACACGCACAAAGCGTGCGCCAAGGGTTGTCAGGCTCTGCCGGCGAGGTTCAAACTGCGGCCTTTGTCGCTGGCGGTTGACACGACTGCCACGCTTTAAAGCCTGGGTACAAACGCCAGGCTCATAGACCTTTATAAGGGACCCGAACATGGAATTGGTTGTAAAAAGCGTTAGCCCCGAAACGTTGAAGACCGCCACCCTCGTGGTCGCCATCGGCGAAGGCCGCAAGCTCGGCGTCGCCGCCAAGCAGCTCGATGAACTGAGCGGCGGCGCCATCAGCGCGGTGCTCAAGCGCGGCGACCTGGCCGGCAAAGTGGGTCAGAGCCTGCTGCTGCAAAGCCTGCCCAACCTGAAGGCCGACCGCGTATTGCTGGTGGGCGTAGGCAAGGACGACGAGTTGGGCGACCGCCCGTTCCGCAAGATCATCAGCGGCATCCTCAGCACCCTCAAGGGCCTGGGCGGCAGCGATGCAACGTTGGCGCTGGATGAAATCGTCGTCAAGGGCCGTGACAGCTACGGCAAGACCCGTCTGCTGGCCGAATCTCTGGTGGACGGCGGCTACGTGTTCGACCAGTTCAAGAGCCAGAAAGCCGAACCCCGCGCCCTGAAAAAAATCACCCTGCTGACCATCAAGGCCGCTCAGGCTGAAGTGACCCGCGCCGTGACCCACGCCCAGGCCATTGCCAACGGCATGTCGTTCACCCGCGACCTAGGCAACCTGCCGCCGAACATCTGCCACCCGACCTACCTGGGCGAGCAAGCCAAGGCATTGGGCAAGGAATTCAAAGGCCTGAAGGTTGAAGTGCTGGACGAGAAGAAGATCAAGGACCTGGGCATGGGCTCGTTCTATGCCGTAGGCCAGGGCAGCGACCAGCCGCCCCGCCTGATCGTGATGCAATACAACGGCGGCAAGAAGTCCGAGAAGCCTTACGCCCTGGTGGGTAAAGGCATCACCTTCGACACCGGCGGCATCAGCCTCAAGCCTGGCGCCGGCATGGACGAGATGAAGTACGACATGGGCGGTGCCGCCAGCGTGTTCGGCACTCTGCGTGCCGTGCTGGAACTCAAGCTGCCGATCAACCTGGTGTGCATCCTGGCCTGTGCCGAGAACATGCCGAGCGGCGGTGCTTCGCGCCCAGGCGATATCGTGACGACCATGAGCGGCCAGACCGTGGAAATCCTCAACACCGACGCCGAAGGCCGTCTGGTGCTGTGCGACGCCCTGACCTACGCCGAGCGCTTCAAGCCACAGGCCGTGATCGACATCGCCACCCTGACCGGCGCCTGCATCGTTGCCCTGGGTTCCCACACTTCGGGCCTGCTGGGCAACAACGACGAGCTGATCGAGCAACTGCTCAGCGCCGGCAAGGCTGCCGACGACCGCGCCTGGCAACTGCCGCTGTTCGACGAGTACCAGGAACAACTGGACAGCCCGTTCGCCGACATCGCCAACATCGGCGGGCCGAAGGCCGGCACCATCACTGCGGCGTGCTTCCTGTCGCGCTTCGCCAAGAACTTCAACTGGGCTCACTTGGACATCGCCGGCACCGCCTGGACCAGCGGCGGCAAAGACAAGGGCGCCACTGGCCGTCCGGTTCCGTTGCTGACGCAGTACCTGCTGGATCGCGCCAAAGCCTAAACAGTGCCCGTCCCGCCCTTGCGTCTATAAAGGGTGGGACGGGACGTTGCAGGAACCTACATGCCCCAAGTCGACTTCTATATATTGCCCAGCGCCGATCCCCTCGCGCGCCTGGATTTCGCCTGCAAACTCACGGAAAAAGCCTGGCGCATGGGCCATCGCATTTACCTGCATTGCAGCGATGCCGCCCAACGCGAGGAGCTGGATGCCCGTCTGTGGCGTTTCAAGGGTGAAAGCTTTGTACCCCATGGCCCCGCAGAAACCGAACCCGAAGGGCTGGTGGTACTGGGTTTGGGCGACAGCTGCGGCGCGCATCACGACCTGCTGGTCAACCTGGACCTGAAAGTACCGCCCTTTGCCCAGGCATTCGCCCGCGTGGCGGAGGTGGTGGTGGAAGATCCGGCTATTCGTCAGGCTGCGCGGGAGAGTTTCCGTTTCTACCGCGAACAGGGCTATCCTTTGCAAGATCACCGGCTACAACGACTTTGAGCACACGATGGACACTTTCAACCCGTTAAAAAAAGATGACCACCTGCTGGACGACCTTGAGTCGATCCGTCAGTTGCTGGGTGATGAAGGTTTGCAACCGCCACTGCTGACCGAGGCGGTCACAGGCGAGGTACAGATTCCGCTGTTGTTCGACATGGTCGGCGGCAAACCTGCCGCGCCTGAACCCGTCGCGCCAGCCCCCGTTGCGCAACCCGCTACCGCCACTGAAAAAACCCCCGACGCCTTGCTGCTGCACCTGGACAACGAACTGCGTGCCGCCGCACAACTGATCATGCAAGACGTGATCGACGATTTTGCCCCGCATATCGAAACCGAAATCAAACGTCGGTTGGATGCGCGGATGGAGCGGCTGATCGCCGCTGCTACAAACAACTAGCCACAAGCCGCAAGTTAAAGCACTGCACTCCACTTGCAGCTTGTGGCTTATAGCTTGCAACTGCTTCACACCGCTATACTTGCCGGCTTTCCTGAATTAATGCCAACTAGGGTCCCGCCGCGCATGGATAAGACCTACCAGCCCCACGCTATCGAAACTTCCTGGTACCAAACCTGGGAGTCCGAAAATTATTTCGCCCCACAAGGTGCCGGCGAGTCCTACACCATCATGATTCCGCCACCGAACGTCACTGGCAGCCTGCACATGGGCCATGGCTTCAACAATGCGATCATGGATGCGTTGATCCGATTCCGCCGCATGCAGGGCCGCAACACCCTGTGGCAACCGGGCACCGACCACGCCGGTATCGCCACCCAGATGCTGGTGGAACGCCAACTCGAAGCCACCGGCCAAAGTCGCCATGACCTGGGCCGTGAGAAATTCCTGGAAAAAATCTGGGAATGGAAGGATCAGTCCGGCGGCAATATCAGCCGTCAGATCCGTCGCCTGGGCTCGTCCGTCGACTGGAGCCGCGAGCGCTTCACCATGGACGGCGGCCTGTCCGAAGCGGTCAAAGAGGCTTTCGTGCGGCTGCACGAAGACGGCCTGATCTACCGCGGCAAACGCCTGGTCAACTGGGACACCAAGCTGCACACGGCGATTTCCGACCTCGAAGTGGAAAACCATGACGAGAAAGGCTTCCTGTGGAACCTCAAGTACCCACTGGCCGACGGCGCCAAGACCGCCGAAGGCAACGACTACCTGATCGTCGCCACCACCCGCCCGGAAACCATGCTCGGCGATGCCGCCGTCGCGGTTAACCCGAACGACGCGCGCTACCAGGCGCTGATCGGCAAGTTCGTCGAGCTGCCATTGGTCGGCCGCCGCATCCCGATCATCGCGGACGATTACTGCGACCCTGAATTCGGCACCGGCTGCGTGAAAATCACCCCGGCCCACGATTTCAACGACTACGAAGTGGGCAAGCGCCACAACCTGCCGTTGCTCAACATCTTCGACAAGAACGCCACTGTCTTGCCGGCCTGCCAGGTGTTCAACCTGGACGGCACCCTTAACGACAGCGTCGACGGCAAGATCCCGGCTGAATTCGCCGGCCTCGACCGCTTCGAAGCGCGCAAGCAGATCGTGGCCGCCTTCGACGCCGCCGGCCTGCTGGTCAGCGTCGACGATCACGCGTTGAAAGTGCCGAAGGGCGACCGTTCCGGCACCGTGATCGAGCCGTGGCTGACCGATCAGTGGTACGTGTCCACCAAACCGCTGGCCGAGCCTGCTATCGCCGCCGTGGAAGACGGCCGTATCCAGTTCGTACCTAAACAGTACGAAAACATGTACTTCTCGTGGATGCGTGACATCCAAGATTGGTGCATCAGCCGCCAACTGTGGTGGGGCCACCGCATTCCGGCCTGGTACGACGAGTCGGGCAAGGTCTACGTAGGTCGCGACGAAGCCGAAGTGCGCGCCAAGCACAACCTCGGTGCCGACGTGGCACTGCAACAGGACAACGACGTACTGGACACCTGGTTCAGTTCGGGCCTGTGGACCTTCTCCACCCTGGGTTGGCCGCAGCAGACCGAGTTCCTGAAGAAATTCCACTCCACCGACGTGCTGGTCACCGGTTTTGACATCATTTTCTTCTGGGTCGCCCGGATGATCATGCTGACCATGCACTTGGTGAAGAACGAAGACGGCACGCCGCAAGTGCCGTTCAAGACCGTGTACGTACACGGCCTGGTGCGCGATGGCCAGGGCCAGAAGATGTCCAAGTCCAAAGGCAACGTCCTGGACCCGCTGGACATCATTGATGGCATCGACCTGGAAACCCTGGTGCAGAAACGCACCTCGGGCCTGATGCAGCCGAAACTGGCGAAGAAGATCGAGAAGCAGACCCGCGATGAATTCGCCGATGGCATTGCCAGCTACGGAACCGACGCCCTGCGCTTTACCTTCTGCTCGCTGGCGTCCACCGGTCGCGACATCAAGTTCGACATGGGCCGCGTCGAAGGCTATCGCAACTTCTGCAACAAGATCTGGAACGCCGCGCGCTACGTGCTGGACAAGGGCGAAGACTGCGGCCAGAACGGCGAAGCCTACGAGCTGAGCCTGGCGGACCGCTGGATCATCTCGCAGTTGCAGCGCACCGAAGCCGAGGTGACTCGCCAACTCGATCAGTTCCGTTTCGACCTGGCGGCCCAGGCGTTGTACGAGTTCATCTGGAACCAGTATTGCGACTGGTACCTGGAGCTGTCCAAGCCGGTCCTGTGGGACGAAAACGCGCCGGTCGAACGTCAGCGCGGCACCCGCCGTACCCTGGTGCGCGTGCTGGAAGTGGCGCTGCGCCTGGCCCACCCGTTCATGCCGTTCATCACCGAAGAAATCTGGCAGCGCCTGGCGCCACTGGCGGGTATCGAAGGCAAGACCATCATGCTGCAACCTTGGCCGGTGGCCAATGAAGCCCGCATCGATGAAGCGGCCGAAAGCGATATCGAATGGCTCAAGACCCTGATGCTCGGCACGCGCAACATCCGCGCCGAGATGAACATCGGTCCGGGCAAGCCACTGGCGGTGTTCGTCAAGAACGCCAGCGTTGAAGATCAGCGTCGCCTGAGCGAAAACGATGCACTGCTCAAGAAGCTGGCCAAGCTGGAGTCGATCACCGTATTGGCTGCCGATGCCGAAGCACCGCTGTCCGCCACCGCACTGGTCGGCGACATGGAAGTACTGGTGCCAATGGCTGGGTTGATCGACAAGGGCGCGGAACTGGCCCGTCTCGACAAAGAAATCGCACGCCTGCAAGGCGAAGTGCAGCGAGTGGGCGGCAAGCTGTCCAACGCGGCATTCGTCGACAAGGCACCGGCCGAAGTGATCGAGAAAGAACGCGCCAAGCTGGCCGAGGCTGAACAGGCCCTGGGCAAACTGGCGGAGCAGCATGCGCGGATTTCCAGCCTCTAAGGCTTGGTTCGCGTCGAGAAAGAGACCTTCGGGTCTCTTTTTTTGCCTGCAATTTCCCAATCCCTTGCTGGCAGCACCGCCACCGCCCCTCCCACATTTGACCGAGCTTTCCTCAGGAATGTGTGACAATGGCCGCCACTTTGAGCCAACACCAGAATCATCATGACCGCCCCCACTACGCCCAAACCTCCGCGCAAGAAGCCTAAATCCGCCGCCCCAGCCAAGCCTGCGGTGCCGCGCAAAGAGGCGACTCTGCACCCGCGCAACCGCCACACGGGCCGTTACGACTTCCCGGCGTTGATCAAGACAACGCCCGAACTGGCGCAATTCGTGATCACCAACCCCTATGGCAAAGAAAGCATCGACTTTGCCAGCCCGGATGCGGTGCGGGTGTTCAATCGCGCGTTGCTCAAGGCTTTCTACGGTATCCAGCATTGGGATATCCCAGCGGATTACCTCTGCCCGCCGGTGCCAGGGCGTGCCGATTACGTGCATTTCCTCGCCGACCTGCTGGCCAGTGTCAACGACGGCAAGATCCCACGCGGCTCGATCGTCAAGGTGCTGGATATTGGCATGGGCGCCAACTGCGTCTACCCGCTGATTGGCTATATGGAGTACCGCTGGAACTTCCTCGGCTCGGAGGTCGACCCGATTGCCGTGGCCGCCGCCAAGGCCATCGTGCAGTCCAACGACCTGAGCAAGGTTATCCAGCTGCGCCAGCAGACCAACCCCAAGCAGATCCTGCTGGGCCTACTGGAGCCGGGCGAGCGCTTTGACCTGACCATGTGCAATCCGCCGTTCCATGCGTCCATGGACGAAGCCACCAAGGGCAGCGAACGCAAGTGGCGCGCCCTGGGCAAGGCCGATCCCAAGCGTAAATTGCCGGTGCTGAACTTCGGCGGCCAGTCGGCCGAGCTGTGGTGTGAAGGCGGCGAGGCACGGTTCGTGACGCAGCTGATCGCCGAGAGCGCGCACTTTGCCCACAAGGTGTTGTGGTTCAGCACCCTGGTGTCGAAAGCGTCGAACCTGCCCGCCATCGAGACCGCGCTGAAAAAAGCCGGCGCGCTGGAGAGCCAGGTGGTGGAGATGTCCCAAGGCCAGAAACAAAGCCGCTTCGTCGCTTGGACCTTCCAGACCAAGAACGAGCAGCAGATCTGGCGGACATCTCGATGGATGAGATAAACAATTGAGGATGACGCTAAGTTCACAGTGCCCGCGATAAATTGATTAAATGCGCCCTGCCCGGATCAAACGTTATTGATCGATGGGGCGCACTTGATAAATTCAAGAGAGGTTGCACAGTTGGCCGCCTGCTGAAAGCAGCTCAATACCCACTGTTGTAGGTTTTGAGTGAAACTCAGTACCGCTCGCGTCGGTATACGAGTAATTCAGTGTCAATTCACCACGCCGCACTGGAGCGAGTAGCTCATTATAAGGTTTGAGGAATGTATCTCCATCCTGACCGGGCGTTACACTCAACATTACTTTTACGTCGGTCCCTCCCGAGGTCGAATCTGCAGTGGCATGCCAGTGAAATTTCATGTTCTGGCTGATGCTGGGCACATGCACCCAGATACCATGAGCCGTATATTCTTTTTTTATACTCTCACAGGTAATAGCGCCATTAACTAAGTAGAGAATTTCCGGGGCGGGTAACTTATCGGCGGACATGATGACCTCGCAATAAATAAGAGTTAATAAGCCCCCTCATATTTCGTGGGGCGTTGCTCCAAGGTTTTAGCCTAGGCAGCTTCGCTATTAACGTTTTTTGTCTTTCACCTCGCAACTGTCAACTTTGACAGTGGTGAACCATCAAAAATCTGCTAAAGCTCTCCTGAAAACATTACGATCCGTGGTTATCAATCCCAAGGTATGCCGCCCACCGATTATGCTTTTCAACAGGCAATAAAAAACCGTGCCCGGATCGCTCCGAAGCACGGTTTTTTTGCTGCGTCTTACTTGTTAACAGCGTCGGTCAGGCCTTTGGCCACAACCAGCTTGATAACTTTCTTGGCAGCGATTTCGATGGCAGCGCCAGTCGAAGGGTTACGGCCAGTACGGGCAGGACGCTCGGTCACTTTCAGTTTGCCAACACCTGGCAGAGTGATTTCGCCGCCGTTTTCCAGCTGATCGGCAACAACCTGGCTCAGTTGGTCCAGCAGAGCGCGCACGGTGGTTTTCGGTGCGTCTACTGCTTCAGCCAGGTCAGCGATCAGTTGGTCTTTAGTAATAGCCATTGTGGTGTTCCTTCCCTATCAAATTCATATGGATTGCAGAGTGCAGTGTCAGCCGTCGAGCCCGACCGTCTAGGTCTGGCACCCCAGGCTATAACCGCGGAGATCGGGGTTATAGATGCTTGAAACGGGGATTGGTTCGACCTGACAAATGCTGAATGCACGCTTATCGCCGAGACTTGGCGTAAGACCGGGCAAAACTAGCACAGAGACGGGGAAATATCCGCTTCTACCTACCCATTTGGTCAGCTTTATCGCTCTAAACCGTGAAAAAAAGGCATATGCCCCGTCGGACGGTGTGCAAAACCCCCTTCGAGGCGTGTCTTGGCCAATGGGTGCGGTACACTGGGCAACTTTTCGGGGAGGCCAACCGCTCCCCTTCAACCAGCCGAGAAGCCTATGCCGATCCGTCATTGCATCGTCCACCTGATCGACAAAAAACCCGACGGCACACCTGCGGTTCTCCATGCCCGCGACTCCGAGCTTGCCGAGTCCGCCGCCATCGAAAACATGCTCGCCGACCTCAACGAGAGCTATAACGCCAAACAAGGCAAGGCCTGGGGTTTCTTCCATGCCGAGTCAGGCGCGCACCCGTTCAGCGGCTGGTTGAAGGAGTATTTCGATGGCGGCCAGGACTTCACCACGTTCAGCCGCACGGCGGTCGAGCACCTGCAGAAGCTGATGGAAGAATCCAACCTCTCCACCGGCGGCCATGTGCTGTTTGCCCACTACCAGCAAGGTATGACCGACTACCTGGCCATCGCCCTGCTGCACCACAGCGAAGGCGTGGCGGTGACCGACGAGCTGGACGTGACGCCCTCGCGCCATCTGGACCTGGGCCAGTTGCACCTGGCGGCGCGCATCAACGTGTCCGAGTGGCAGAACAACAAGCAGTCCAAGCAGTACATCTCGTTTATCAAAGGCAAGAACGGCAAGAAGGTCTCGGAGTACTTCCGCGACTTTATCGGCTGCCAGGAAGGCGTCGACGGCCCCGGCGAGACACGTACCCTGCTCAAGGCCTTCAGCGACTTTGTCGAGAGCGAAGATCTGCCGGACGAATCCGCCCGCGAAAAAACCAAGACCCTGGTGGATTACGCCAGCAGCCAGGCCAAACTCGGCGAGCCCATGGGCCTGGAAGAACTGTCGGGCCTGATCGATGAAGATCGGCCCAAGGCTTTCTACGACCACATCCGTAACAAGGATTACGGCCTGTCGCCGGAGATTCCGGCCGATAAACGTACCCTCAACCAGTTCCGCCGCTTCACCGGGCGCGCCGAGGGCTTGTCCATCAGTTTTGAAGCGCACCTGCTGGGCGACAAGATCGAGTATGACGAAGCCGCCGGCACCTTGATCATCAAGGGCCTGCCGACCCAACTGACCGACCAGCTCAAGCGCCGCAACTGATGCTCGGCGGGGTGTTCAAGAAAGTCCTGCTGGTGTTGCTGGTGGTGGTGGTCTTTCAGAACTGGGGCAAGATCGAGCGAGTGTTCAACCCGTCCCAGGTGGTGTCCGAGCAGGTTCGCGCCAATGCGCGCGTGGTGCTCTACACCACCGAATGGTGCGGCTACTGCAAGCAGATTCGCCGCTTCCTGGACCAGAAAGGCATTCCCTATCAGCAGTTCGATATCGAAAAAGACGCCCAGGCGCGCAAGGCGTACGAGGCGCTGGGCGGCGGCGGGATTCCGTTTGTGGACGTCAATGGCACGCTGATTCGCGACTTCCTGCCCGAACAGATCATGGCGGCGTTGAAATAATCAGCGCACCACGATCACCCGTCCCAACAGGTTGTGTTGCTCGAAGCCAAGCACCGCCTGCAACGCATTCAGCACTGCTTGTGGGTCTTTGCTCGGGAAACTACCGCTGACGCGTTTGGCGCCCATCGCTTCGTTTAGCAACAGGATGCGGCCTGGGTAGTAACGTCCAAGATCCTCGACCACGTCGGCCAACGGCGCTTTGTAGTAATTGAGCCAACCGTCGCGCCAAGCCAGGCGCGATGCGCTGTCGACGGCATGCAGGGGCTGGGCGATGCCATCGGCATAAGCGATCTGCTGGCCGGCGGTCAGTACCTGTTGCTGGCCTTGTTTCGACGCTGTAACCCCAACACGCCCAGTCAACACCGTCACCTGCGCGCCCGCCGGTTGCAGGCGCACTTCAAATTGCGTGCCGAGCACCCGCGCTTCACCGCTGCCCGCCTCCACCACAAATGGCTCACCGGTGTGGCTCACGCTGAAAAAGCCGGCGCCACGCCGCAACTGGATATGCCGCTCGCCGTGGGTGAAATCCACCGCGATGGCGCTGTCGGCATCCAGGGTCACTTGAGTGTTATCCGCCAGGGTCACGGTCTTGACCTCCCCCGGCGCGCTCACATAATCGGCACCGAAGTCATCGACCCAGCGCGACGGCTGCCACCCGGCGCCCATCCAAATCATCAGCAGCAGGCACGCGGCCATGGCCAGTGCGCCGGACCAACGCGCCACCCGCGAACGCTTCGAGCGGTTCATCGCATCGAGGTAGCCCTGCAGCGCTTGGGCCTCTTCATTCGCAAGCTGGCGTGCGGGCACTTCGCTCAACTCCCACAGCACTTGGGCCTGGGCATAGGCTTCGACGTGGGCCGGGTCGGCGCGCAACCAGCGGCTGAACGTGGCCTGATCGCCGCTGCTGGGCTGGTCGTGCAGCAGGCTCAGCCAGGCCAGGGCGGCTTTTTCCTGGTCGGGCGTGGGGGTGAGGTTCACGGTGCTTTCCCTGGCGTGCGTGGGGTCGATGGCTCGCGAAGGCTGGCCTTGCAGGCTTCGAGGGCACGCATCATATGTTTTTCCACGGCACTTTGGGACAACCCCATGGCCTTGGCTATATCAGCGTATTTGCGCCCGTGGATACGGTTGAGCAGAAAGATGTGCCGGGTGCGCTCGGGCAGGCTGCGCAAGGCCGCTTCGACATGCCGCAGATCATTGCCCGCCTCCAGCGCCGCCTGGGGTTCGCAGCCTTGGTGGTCATGCTGTTCCGGCAGCCAGCCTTCATTGCTGCGCACCCGCGCGCCTTCGCTGCGCAAATGATCGATGGCGATATTGCCCGCGCAACGCAACAGGTAGGTGCTGAGTTCTTCGACCTGCACCAGGGGCCGACGCCAGAAGCGCAGGAACAGGTCCTGCACCAAGTCCGCCGCGGTGGCGCGGCAGCCTACGCGGCGATTCACCAGGGCTTCCATCTGTGAACGCTGAGATAGGAACACCTGTAAAAAATGCGCGCGTCCACCCGGCGCATCGGCCTGGGGCGGGTCTTGGGAATCCGGTGGGGTGCCGATCATCATGCAAAGACGCTCAGAGGGCGAAGGCCGCAACGGGACTGGCCAGCAGGCCGACGCCTGCCAGGATCAAGGCCAGCCTTGGCCGATACGGCAACAACAACACCAGCAGCAAAGCGCTGAGCATCAACACCGCGCACCACTCCACCAAGCCCTGAGCCCAGCCGGCGACTGCGACCGCCGGCGCTATCGACAGCGTCAGCAACAACCAGCCCGCCACACGTAAGCCCAGGCGCCGAGTGGGCGACGGTTTACTGCGCAGCAGTTCGCCATGGTGACGGTCGGTGGCCAGGCACAACGCGGTAAACCCGGCGTAGCACAGCAACAGCGCGATCAACATTCAGTGGGCCTCACGCTTAAGGGGCAAGGCTCGTGGGCGCTCTGGCTTGGCCGCCGGCGCGCTGCGACGCTGCATCTTGCGGGCGGCCCAGGCGAGGAACAGGCCGCTGGCCAGACACGTCAGGTCGAAACCGGCCATGGCCCAATCGCCGCTGGCCAGTGACACCCCCAGGTGATGGGAAGTGGTCAGTGCATTGAGCACCGGGATTGCCATTAACAGCAGTGCAGCGACGCTCAGTTGCTCGACCCAGCCCTGGCGGCCTCGGCGCAGGATCGCGTGCAGCAGGCTCAAGCCCCAAGCGATGAAGAACGCCTGCACCTCCCAACTGGAACGCTCGGCGAAGCTCACCGGCAGCAGCCGGTTGGCCCAGAAAAACGCCGCAATGGCGATCAACAGCCCGGACATGCTGGCGATGTTCAGCACTTCCACCAGACGCAGTTCAAACGGCATCCCATCGGTTTTGGCATGTTTGAGTTGCCGCTTACCCAGCCAGATCACCAGCCCAGTGCCGATCATGGCCGTGCCCGCCAGGCCACAAATAAAGTACAACCAGCGCAACACCGGCCCGGCGAAATGGCCCATGTGCAGACCGTAGAAACTGCCGCCGACCACCGCCGGCAACGATGGCTCGCCGCTGACCCGCAGCAGCTCGCCGGTGGTGCCGTTGAACGACACGGTGCTGCCAAAGTCATGCACCACGCTGTCGGAACCGGCGCGGAACACATTCACTGACGCATTCACATCGCTGGGATTATTCACCGCCACACGCCCGACATGGCCGCCCGCCCACTGCGCTCGCGCCTGTTCGTACATCGACGCCAACGGCAGCAAGCGGCCAGGCTGGCCGAGGGCCGGGGCATTGTCGGTGGCCGGGAATACTTCGCTGAAGAATGCCCGCGTGTCGTTGCCGTAGGAGGCCAGGATCGGCGCCGGCATCACCATGCTCATGAAAATCACCAGGCTGCTGTAGGTGATCATCAAATGGAACGGCAATACCAGCACACCCACGGCGTTATGCCCGTCGAGCCAGGAACGCTGGCCTTTGCGCGGGCGGAAGGTGAAGAAGTCCTTGAAGATTTTTTTGTGGGTGATGATGCCGGTGATCAGCGCCACCAACATCACCATCGCGGCCAGGGTGGACAACCAGCGCCCCCACGGATGGGGCATTTGCAGTTGGAAGTGGAAACGATAGAAGAACTCGCCGCCCATGCTTTCCCGAGCCTGCACGGCGAGGCCGGTCAGCGGGTCGAGGGTTTTCTGTATGAAATTGCCACGCTTGCCGGGGTCGACTTTGTCTTGCCACATCACCGACAGGCCGGGGTCGCGGGCATCCGGCAGGTTGATAAACCAGCGCGCGGCGGTCGGGGCGTTTTCCTGCAAGTACTGTTGCGCCACGTTCAGGCTGCGCACGTCGTCCAGCGGATGCGCCTGTACTTCGGGCTGCATCCAGTGGCTGATCTCTTCCTTGAAATAGGCCAGGGTGCCCGTCAGAAAAATCGCGAACAGCAGCCATCCGAAGATCAACCCGGCCCAGGTGTGCAACCAGGCCATGGCCTGACGGAAGCCCTCTTTCATGTGCGCGCCATCCAAAAACCCAGGCCCGCCAGGGTGGCAAACAGCGCACTGGGCAGCATCACGCCGAGCCAGGCGCGCATGGCGCTACGGCAGGCGAAGCACCAGAGCACGGCCAGCAGATAGAACACAAAGGAACTCATCATCCCGGTGATCACCGCGTCGGCACGAGAAGTCGGCAACCACAGCGCCAGGCAGATGCTGGCCAGGGAGGCCATCAGGTAGCCGCCAATGACCGCCGCCAACACACGCGACGTGACGGCAAAGCGGTAAGCCAGAGGCAGTGAGGGTTTGCTTTTCATGGGAGGGCGCCAGGTTCGTCAGCGCGCAATATTAATGATAAATATTCTCATAAGCAAAACAGAACGGATGAATCACCTCCCCGTTCCGATTGCCGAACACCGCCGTCGCCCCTACAATGCGAACAATTCTTGTTCTCTAACGCCTACCGATGCTTGCGGAGTGTTCGCGTTGTCGCCGTCCAACACCGTCGAAGTTTTGTACAACGACCATCACCACTGGCTCACCGGCTGGTTGCGACGCAAGCTCGGCTGCCCTGAAAGTGCCGCCGACCTGGCCCAGGACACCTTTATCCGCGTGCTCACCGCCCGCGAAACCCCGACGCTGATCGAACCGCGCGCCTTCCTCACCACCGTGGCCAAGCGCGTGCTGTACAACTTCTATCGCCGCCAGGACCTCGAACGCGCCTACCTCGACGCCCTCGCGCAGATGCCCGAGCAGGTAGCGCCCTCGGAAGAAGAATGCGCAATCATCCTGCAAACCCTGATGGAGCTGGACCAATTGCTCGACGGCCTGCCCGTTCAGGTCAAACGCGCCTTTCTGCTGGCCCAGCTCGACGGCCTCACTTACGCGCAGATCGGCGCCGAGTTGGGCATCTCCATCGCCACCGTCAAACGCCACCTGCATAAAGCGGCGCTGCGCTGCTACTTCGCCCTATGAACGTTTCCCACCAGGTGGCCGAACAAGCTGTGCACTGGCTGCTGGAAATGCAGCAAGGCGCGCTCACCCCGCGTCAGCAGGCCGCCTGGCAGCAGTGGCTGAACGCCCACAGCGAACACCAGCGCGCCTGGGAGCATATCCAACGCGTCAATCAACGCCTGCGCGGCATGCCTTCGCCTTTGGCCCACGCAGCGTTGAATGCGCCAACCTCCAACAGTCGGCGCCAGGCATTGAAGTTGTTGTTGATCCTGGGGGCCGGCTCGGCCGCGGCCTGGAACCTGCGCCAGCAGCATATCCTGCCGCCGCTGACCGCCGATTACCGCAGCCCCGTCGGCCAGCGACGCAAGGTGCAGTTGGCGGACGGCAGCCAGTTGCAGCTCAACACCGGCAGCGCGGTGGACGTGCATTTCGATGGCGAACAACGCCTGGTGCGCCTGCTCGAAGGCGAGATCCTGCTCAACGCCAACGCCGGCAGTAGCCCGCTGCAAGTGCTGACCGGCCAGGGCCTACTCAGCAGCCAAGCCGCGCGCGTCAATGTGCGCCAGTTCAACGATCACACTCAAGTGGCGGTGCTCAATGGCCGCGTCGAGGTGATGCCCAACACCTACAGCGGCCTGCCGCTGACGGTGGAGGCGATGCGCCAGGTCAATTTCACCCGCAAGGGCTGGGACACGCCGCGCGCCACCGACGCCAACAGCGGCGCCTGGGCCGAAGGCATGCTGATGGCCGCCCATATGCGCCTGGAGGACTTCCTCGGCGAACTGGGCCGCTATCGCCGCGGCCAGCTCAATTGCGATCCGCAGGTGGCCAATCTGCTGATTTCCGGCAGCTATCCGTTGGATGACAGCGAGCGCATCCTCGACCTGCTGGAAATAAGCCTGCCGGTGAAAGTCCGGCGTTTCACCCGCTACTGGGTCACGGTGCAGGCCCGCGCTTAAATTATTTCCAAACACCGTGAGCCGTTTTCCGTACCTCGCGTGACAGAGAAGGAAAGCCCCCTTGATCCTTCCTTCTCAGGACCGCCCTTCATGCCCCAGCAACCCACCCTTCTCGCCCGCACCCTGCGCCAACTGCTGCTTGGCGCCAGCCTCAGCCTGACGGTGCTGCCGTCGGTGATGGCGGCCGAGACCAAGCCTTATCACATCGTCCCCGCCTCCCTTGAAGCGGCGCTCAATCAATTTGGCCGCGAAGCTGGCGTGTTGATTTCGTTCGGCT
This sequence comes from Pseudomonas sp. S4_EA_1b, assembly GCF_016307435.1. Classification (NCBI taxonomy): domain Bacteria; kingdom Pseudomonadati; phylum Pseudomonadota; class Gammaproteobacteria; order Pseudomonadales; family Pseudomonadaceae; genus Pseudomonas; species Pseudomonas sp. S4_EA_1b. The sequence continues at coordinate 32,395 of NZ_JAEILC010000012.1, forward strand.
CCGAGGTCACCGCCGGCCTGCAGAGTCGCGGCCTGTCCGGCAACTACAGCGCCGCCGACGGCCTGCAAAAACTGCTGGAAGGCACCGGCCTGCAAGCACGCGCCGAGGGCGACAACGCCTACAGCGTGCAACCGGCCAGCGCACCGGCCACTATTGAGTTGGGTACTTCCAGCGTGGTCGGCGACTGGCTCGGCGATGCGGCACAGACCAACGTATTCGAACACCCCGGCGCCCGCGACGTGATCCGCCGCGAAGAGTTCGAACGCCAAGGTGCCACCCAGGCCCGCGACGTGCTCAACCGCATCCCCGGCGTCAACGCCCCGGACAACAACGGTACCGGCAGCCACGACATGGCGCTCAACTTCGGCATCCGTGGCCTCAACCCGCGCTTGGCCTCGCGCTCTACTGTGCTGATGGACGGAATTCCGGTGCCGTTCGCGCCCTATGGTCAGCCGCAATTGTCCTTCGCGCCGATCAGCATGGGCAATATGGACGCGGTGGACGTGGTACGCGGTGGCGGCGCCGTACGCTACGGCCCACAGAACGTCGGCGGCGTGGTCAACTTCGTGACCCGTGCGATCCCGGACGCCCCCACCGTCAAAGGCGGCCTGCAGACTGAAACCAGCCCATCCTCCAGCCACGATGGCTTCAAGACCACCGGCAACCTGCTGGCCGGCGGCACTGCCGAGAATGGCCTGGGCGGCGCGCTGCTGTACTCCGGCACCCGGGGCGGCGACTGGCGCGAACACAGCGACACACGCATCGACGACCTGATTCTCAAAGGCAAGTACCAACTCGACGACGCCAACAGCTTCAACGCCATCGCGCAGTACTACGAAGGCCAGGCCGATATGCCCGGCGGCTTGAACGTCGCGGACTACAAGGCCGACCCGTATCAGTCCACCCGCCCCTACGACAAATTCTGGGGTCGCCGCACGATGTTCAACGTTGGCTACCGATACGAGCAGGACCGTCGCGAGTTCACCGTCAACAGCTTCTTCACCAAGACCCTTCGCAGCGGTTACCTGGATCAGGGCACGTTCCTGTCGCTGTCGCCGCGTGAATACTGGGTACGCGGCCTGGAAACCCGCTTCGCCCAAGGCTTCGACCTCGGCCCGACCAGCCATGAAGTCGGCGTCGGCTACCGCTATATCAACGAAGCCGGCCACGAACTGCGCTACCGCACGCCGATCAACGCCAATAACCAGCAGCTCCCCAACACCGATAGCCGCAACGACCGCGACACCCGGGGCGGCACCGAAGCCAACGCGTTTTTCATCGACGACCGGATCGATATCGGCAAATGGACCCTCACCCCGGGCATTCGCTACGAGATGATCGATTCCCAGCAGACCAACAACCTCACCAACGTCAAGTACAAGGGCGACTACAACACCGCGTTGCCGGCGCTCAACGTGCTGTATCACGTCACCGACGATTGGAACCTCTACGCTAACACCGAAGGCTCGTTCGGCAGCGTGCAATACAGCCAGATGCCCAATCGCGTGACCAGCGGCGAAGTCAAACCGGAAAAAGCCCGCACCTGGGAACTGGGCACCCGCTATGACAACGGCACCCTGCGCGCGGAAATCGGCGCGTTCCTGATCAACTTCGACAATCAGTACGAAAGCAACCAGACCAACGATTCGGTGATCGCCCGTGGCGAAACCCGGCACCAGGGCATCGAGACCAGCGTGAACTACGCCCTCGACGGTTTGAGCCCGGCACTGGCCGGTTTCGACGTGTACGCGTCCTACGCCTATGTCGACGCCACTATCCGCGAAGACGGCCCAAACAAAGGCAACCGCGTGCCCTTCTCGTCCAAACACAAGGGCACGCTGGGCGTGGGTTACACCGAAGGCCCCTGGAAGCTCAACCTCGACAGCAGCTACCAGAGCAGCCAGTTTGCCGACAACGCCAACACCCGTGCCGAAACCGCCGACGGTGCCAATGGACGCATCCCCGGCTACATGCTGTTCAGCAGCCGCGCGGCATACGACTTCGGCCCGCAGCTGTCGGACCTGAACGTCGCGGTCGGGGTGAAAAACATCTTCAACAAGCAGTACTTCACCCGCTCGTTCGATGACAACAACAAGGGCAAATACGTCGGCGAACCGCGCACGGTGTATGTGCAGACCTCCATCGCGTTCTGATCAACTGCCCGCCAGGCACGAGGGCGTGCCGGCCACCAGCGCGTCGATGGCACAGCGCGTCTTGGCCGGCAGGTGAGTGGCCGTTGGCCAGATCACATGGATCGGTGCGGGCTGCTCACGGCAGTCCGGCAGCACCGCCAGCAATTGCCCACGCAGCACGTAATGGGCAATCAACCAACTCGGCAACCACGCCAGGCCGACACCCGCCATCGCGGCATCGGCCACGGCCTGTAGGTCGTCCATGATCAACGGCGAGGCGATGCCGGCACGCTGCGTAGGTTGGCTGCGATAGGCGATGCTACGGCGACTGGCAAGGTCGTCGACATGATGGATCGGTCCCGTGCGCTGCAGGTACTCCGGTGACGCGGCCAAGCCCATCACTTGTTCGCCCAGGCGTCGTGCGCTGAGCCGGTCGGTATCGGGCAATGCGCCGATGCGTACGGCAATATCGAACCCTTCCTGCGCCAGGTCCGTCAGCCGATCGGCGAAGCAAATCTCCACTTCCAGCTCTGGATACCGGTCCATCAAGCCCCACAGCGCCGGCGCCGCGTAGTGATGACCGAACGCCAACGGTACGCTCGCCCGCAGGCGCCCGCGCGGTTGTTGCCGACCGCTTTGCAGCACCGATTCGGCAGCCTCCAGCTCCGCCTGGGCGCGCAAGCAATGTTCGTAGTACGCCTGGCCATCCTCGGTCAGACGTTGACGGCGGGTGGAGCGCTGTAACAAACAGGTGCCCAGCCGCGCTTCCAGCCGCGCCAGGCCCTTGCCAACGGCGGATCGCGTGAGGTGCAAACGTTCGGCGGCCTCAGTGAGGCTGCCGCTCTCAACGATCTGCAAAAACAATTCAACGCCATCGAAACGGGGGGTGACCATGATTTGATTGTCGCCTTTAATTCCCTAACTGGCGGAAAACTTATCACGGATAAAGAATTCAATTCCCCTGAAAATGGCTAATCCATTTGTTTACAGGAGAATCCCATGCCCGCCGCCGCTACCTTGACCGCCAGCCCCGCGCGCGCTCCCCGCCAGGCCGTCGCCCTCACCGCCGTGTGCCTGGTGGCGCTGATGTTCGGCCTGGAAATCTCCAGCGTGCCCGTGCTTCTGCCCACACTTGAACATGCACTCGGCACGGGTTTCCAAGACGCCCAATGGATCATGAATGCCTACACCCTGGCCTGCACCAGCGTGCTGATGGCGGCCGGCACCCTGGCTGATCGCTTTGGGCGGCGACGCGTGCTCGTGCTGTGCTTGTGGCTATTTGGGCTGGCCTCACTGGCCTGCGGGCTGGCCGACAGCGCCGCCACCCTGATCACGGCACGCTTTGTTCAGGGCATCGGCGCCGGGGCGATGATGATTTGCCAGTTCGCGATTCTCTCGCATCTGTTCCGTGAACCGGCGGCACGGGCGCGGGCATTCGCTATCTGGGGCGTGATCGCCGGTATCGGCCTGGGCTTCGGGCCGATGGTCGGCGCGTTGATCCTCGCGGTCGCGGATTGGCGATGGGTGTTTCTGGTGCATGTGCCGCTGACACTGTTCACCCTGTTGCTGTTGCGCATCAGTGTGCAGGAATCCCGCGATCCGGCCGCCCACCGCCTGGATATCGGCGGCATGCTGACCCTGACATTGGCGGTGTTTGCCCTGGTGTATGTCATCACCCAGGGCAGCGAAAACGGCTTCGCCACGCCGGCGATGCTGGGCTGGGCCAGTCTGTCGGCGGCCGCCTTATTGTTGTTCGTGCAGATCGAACGGCACAGTGCGCACCCGATGTTCGATTTTTCGGTGTTCCGCATTAGCCGCTTCAATGGCGCGCTGATGGGGTCGATCGGCATGAACGTCAGTTTTTGGCCATTCATGATCTACCTGCCGCTGTATTTCCAGACCGGCCTGGGCTACGACACCCTCACTACCGGCGCTGCGCTGCTCGCCTACACCCTGCCCACCTTGCTGGTGCCGCCTCTAGCCGAGCGCCTGGCATTGCGCCATGGTGCCGAGCGCATCATTCCGCTGGGCCTGGGTTTGATGGGGACGGGTTTTCTGGCGATGGCCGCCGCCAACCAAGCCGAGCACGCCGCTGTCGGATGGATACTGGCCAGTTGTGTGATCGCCGGCGTGGGCCTGGCGCTGATCAATTCCCCGACCACCAACACCACTACCGGTTCGGTGTCGGCTGATAGGGCGGGAATGGCGTCGGGCATCGATCTGAGCGCGCGCCTGATTACGTTGGCGCTCGCCATTGCGCTGATGGGCCTGGTGGTATTGCTGGGCATCAGCCACTACCTGGGCAGTGTGCTGCCTGCCAGCTCGGCCCAGACATGGCCGGGCATCAGCCAGCAACTTGCGGCCGGCAAACTCAACGCGGCGGGGCTGACAACGGCGGATGCACAGGCGGCGCTGCGCCACGGGGCTGGCTGGGCGATGGTATTCGCGGGGCTGGGAGCGGCTGGGTTGGGGCTGTTGAGCGGGTACTTTTTCCGACGAGTCCAGTAACGAAAAACGGGCCTGCGTGTGCAGGCCCGTTTCCAGAGGGGATGACAGAACGGTCAGTGATCAGCCGTTGAAAACGGCGCGTTCTTTTTCCAGGAACTCCTGTTCAAGCTCATCTTCGTTGACTTTGGTGGTCGGCTGGCCTTTGCCGGCAGCGCGAGGCTTGCCTTGCAGTTTGCCGAACAGGTGTTCCAGCGCGTGGTCCAGCTTGGTCGCTGCACCGTCGATCGCTTGTTCCAAGGTATCGGCCTTGTGCAGAACCGACAGCGGTTGATGGCCTTTTGGCCGCGCTTCCAGGCGGCAACTCAGATCATGGGGGCCAGGCTTGTCGCCGTTCTCATCCCGCAGGTAGACCTCGACACGGGTCAGGTCTTCTTCATAACGTTCGAGCGTGCTCTCAATGGTAGTACGTACCCACTCCTCCAGTCGGATGCTGCTTTCAATATGGTTATCGCTATTGACTTGGATTTGCATAGTTCTTCCCTTATTTCAGCTAGCTCGCGAGAGATCACAAACTGCAACACCGTTGTGGTGAAACCATGACCTCTTGATTACACAATTGAGCACCTGCGGAAACAATTCAACCCCTTTGCAAAGATAAATCCTACATTACAAATTAACCCTGACGACAAGCAAAAACGCTGGTAGGGTGGGGAGTTAGTTACATCTTCTTACGTCCTCTCGATCCTCATCATTGCCCCTCTCCCAACGGGTGCAAACTGCGAAAAAACCCCGCTTCCTCTACCAGCCAGTCATGTACCGCGCGCACGCCCGGGTGGCTCAACGCGCCTGGCGCGTACAGCAACACGTAACGTTTGTGGTTCGGCACGGCAAGGCCGAACGGCACGATCAAAGTGCCGCGTTCCAGCTCATCGTTGAGCAAGGTACGCCGCGCAATGGCCACGCCCATGCCGGCGATGGCCGCTTCGATGGTCAGGTGGTTGCGGTTGAAGGTATGGCCGCGGCGCACATCGGCGTCGTGACAGCCGATGGCATTCAAGTAGAACTCCCACTCGGCGTACTCATAACTCCCACGCCAGGCGGTGATGTCGTGCAACAGCGGGAAATGCGCCAGGTCGGCGGGGCCATGCAACGGCGGGCGTCCGCGCAGCAGGCTCGGCGCGCACACCGGGAAGATCTGTTCATCGAGCAAGGCTGTGGATAACAGGCCGGGGTAGCTGCCGTCGTTGAGGTCGATGGCCAGGTCAAAGTCGCCTTCGTGCAGGGCGACGCTGCTGTCTTCGGCGACCAGGCGCAGTTGGATATCCGGAAAGCGTTGCTGCAGACGCGGCAAGCGCGGGGTCAACCACTTACCGAGGAACGACGGGATCGACCGCAGCCGCAAGGTGCCGCTGATCATGCCGGCGTCCAGCCGCCGCAACTCGGCGTCGATGCTGCCGTAGGCCTCCCCCACCGTCGCCGCTAATCGCTGCCCCTCGGCACTGAGTTCCACGCCCCGGGCGCGCCGATGGAACAGGCGAAAGCCTAGGCGCTCCTCCAATTGGCGAATCTGCTGACTCACCGCCCCCGGCGTGATGTGCAGTTCTTCGGCGCAGCGGGTGAAAGACAAATGCCGCGCCGCACAGGAGAAAACATGCAGCCAGACGTACGTCTGACCATGGAGTGGCCGAGCCATAGGGTTTAGTCCTACTAAAGGGTTTCTTAGGAGAATTCGTTGGTCAGTGGTGCTACAGGCGCTCAGTATCGCGCCGATTGCGCTCGTCCTACAAAAAAATGGCAGCGATTCCTACTCCATTGCTTGTAAGGCTTTAGCATGGCTATCAGTGTTTTCGATCTATTTAAAATCGGCATCGGCCCGTCCAGCTCTCACACCGTCGGCCCCATGCGCGCAGCCGCGACCTTTGCCAAGGCGCTGACCGAACAACAATTGCTCAGCCGCACCCGCCGCGTCGAAGTGCGCCTGTATGGCTCGCTGTCCGCCACCGGTGTCGGCCATGCCACGGATCGCGCCTGCGTAATGGGGTTGATGGGCGAGTGGCCGGATCAGGTCGACCCCACCTCGATCAATCCGCGTATTCAGCAACTGCGCGACAGCGGCCGCTTACTGCTGGCAGGCACCGAGGACATCGCCTTCAACTGGCACACCGACCTCCTGCTGCTCGAAGAGAGCTTGCCCTACCATCCCAACGCCATGTCCCTGCACGCCTATGGCGACCATGGTCTGGTGAGTGAAGATACGTACTACTCGGTGGGCGGCGGTTTCATCATCGAGGCGGCCGAGGCGGCGTCGGGTATCGCGCCGGTCAGCGATGTGGCATTGCCTTATGAGTTTTCCAGCGCCGCCGAACTACTGGCGCTGTGCAAGCAGCACGGTTTAAGGGTGTCGGAGCTGATGATGGCTAACGAGCGTGCGTGGCGCAGTGACGCAGACATTCGCAGCGGTCTGCTGCATATCTGGTCGGTGATGCGCGAATGCGTCGAACAAGGCCTGCGCGATGAAGGCATCTTGCCTGGCGGCCTCGACGTTCCGCGCCGCGCGGCAAGGTTGCACCGCAGCCTGTTGGAAATCGGCAAACCGAATGTCATCACGTCCACCTTGTCGGCAATGGAGTGGGTCAACCTGTTCGCCCTGGCCGTCAACGAAGAAAACGCCGCGGGCGGGCGCATGGTCACCGCACCGACCAACGGCGCGGCCGGCATCATCCCGGCGGTGCTGCATTACTACATGAAGTTCAACGCCGACGCGTCTGACGACGACGTGGTCAATTTCTTTTTGGCCGCAGCCGCCGTCGGCATCCTGTGCAAGAAAAACGCCTCGATCTCCGGGGCGGAGGTCGGTTGCCAGGGTGAAGTCGGCTCAGCCTGCGCCATGGCCGCCGCCGGCTTGGCCGAGATCCTCGGCACCACGCCCGAGCAATTGGAAAACGCCGCCGAAATCGGCCTGGAACATAACCTGGGCCTGACCTGCGACCCCGTCGGCGGCCTGGTGCAAGTGCCGTGCATCGAGCGCAACGCCATCGCGGCGGTCAAGGCGATCAACGCAACCCAAATGGCCTTGCGCGGCGACGGCAAGCACTTCATTTCCCTCGACCGGGTGATACGCACCATGCGCGACACTGGCGCCGACATGCATGACAAGTACAAAGAAACCTCCCGGGGAGGCCTGGCGGTGAGCTGGGTGGAGTGCTGATTGCGCTGTGTGAGATCGTTTTCCCGGTAGTGCCCTGAAATAGATCACGGGTCTGAAACAATTGTGGGAGAGGGCTTGCCCCCGATGGCGGTGGGTCAGTGGTAGATGGGCTGACTGACCCAGCGCTATCGGGGGCAAGCCCCCTCCCACATTGGGATGGTCGTTATACGGCACGGCCCTTGCTGTAAGGCTCTTGAGGCAAACGGAATTTGTGCCCCTCAGCGACGAATTGGCCGGTGGTCAGGCAATGCGAACTAATCCAGACACCGGTCGTCAATGACTGCATGTTCTTATCAGGCGGTAACGCACCATGGACAATCCTTTTCAGATCATCACCGACACATTCAGCCCAAAATATCGCGTCAACCTGAGCATCCAACGGCTCGACGGCAGCATCATGCTCACCCTCTCGAATGAGACGGGCGTGGTGGCCAAGCGCATGATCAGCGCCGAGCAACGCAACGACCCCGAACGGCTCAAGCGCCTGGTGCAGAGCATCCAGTTCGGCATCGCCATCGAGCAGGGCCACAGCGCCATGGAAATCCTGGCGATCATGACCGACGGCGACAACCACAAACTTATGCAGCCACCGCCGGCCCGTGACCTGCCGTTCAGCGTCGGTCTTTAAAGCTCACCCTTCTCGGTCTCCAGGCTCGCCTCGCCCTTGCGCCGCGGGCTTTCGACCTTCACCGAAGGGAACGACGACGATGCGTAACGCACCACCAGGATTGCGAACGCCAACAGCAGAATCCCGCCGCACAGGTAGATGATGCCCAGGTCCGGCGGGTTGTGATGGGACACGTTGGAGATCAACAGGCGTGTCAGCGCGGTGATCGCCACGTAAATCAGGAAGCGCACGGGCATGTGGTTGGTCTTGAAGTAAATCCCGACCATCGCGCCCAATTCCAAGTAGATGAACAGCAGCAAGATGTCATCGATCTTGATGTGCCCGTTCTCCAGCATCCCCAGAAACTCCATCACCGCCGCCCAGGCCGTGACCGCGCCAATGGCGAACAGCGCCAGGTAGTGGAACGACTCCACAAACAGGTTCCCCAGCGACTCGGCCAGGCCATGGACCTGGTGGCGCAACTTTTCGGCCCAGTTGATTTTCACGATGATGCTTCCTTAGGTCGGTTCGACCGGATAATGCGGGTTGGACGTGACGGTTGTTCTGCATGCAGAAAAAAGGCCAGAGCGTGGAAAGTAAGATGATGTCAGCATGACATGAGGCACACCGGCAGCCTGATAGCTTGATGCGTCGCCCCACACGGTCCATTTCCCAACTACATTAAAAAACTGCTACCCAAACCCCACGGTTTGGCTTACCCTTTTCGCTGTATATAAATACAGTAGTCGCAAAAGACAACTATCGTGAAGGCATGTGAGGTGGTGAATGGCCGTCGAAGTGGTATACCGCAGCAGCCGAGATCTGGAGCGTTTGTTCATGGATAAAGCCGAAGCTGACCGTCATGACAAAATGCTTGAACTCGCTGAGTTGCTGGCAGAAGTGTTGCAAAAAGCCGTGCCGTCCTTGAGCGAGCAGCAGGTCGAGGAAGCCGGGATCTACATGGCGAAGAACCGCGATGTATTTGCCAAGGCATTCAAGAGTCAGCCGGACGCGTTGTCCGAGTTGCTCAACCCGCCGGCGGAATAAAGCCCGAATTGAACAGGCCCTGAATCTTTGATTCAGGGCCTTTTTAATCGCCGCTCATTGGTAGAGCAGGCGCTCGGCCAATTCGTCCGCTACCCGTGCGGGCGAGCGTTTTTCGGCTTGGGCATGGGCATAGATTTCGGTCAGGCGTGAGCCAATGTTCGACAGGTGCGCGGTGATGGTGGGCAGCTCGGCGCCGCTGTGTTTGAGCGCGACGTAGATCAGGCCGCCGGAATTGATCACATAGTCGGGCGCATAAAGAATGCCGCGCCCCTCCAACTGATCGGCCACTTGCAGGTTGGTCAGTTGGGCGCTGGCGGAACCGGCCACGGCGGCGCAACGCAGTTGGCCCACGCTGGTACGGTTGAACACCGCACCCAGGCCGCAGGGCGCAAGAATGTCGCAGGGGGTGCTGAGCAAGGCGTCGTTGGCGATGGGGTGTGCGCCGAACTGCTCCATGGCCAGTTGCACCTTGCCATGGTCGATATCGCTCACCAGCAATTCGGCGCCGGCGGCGTGCAGCTGTTCGGCGAGGGCGTAGCCGACGTTGCCCAGGCCTTGTATGGCCACCCGCAGGCTTTCGAGGTTGTCGCTGCCCAAGCGCGCCATGGCCGTGGCGCGGATGCCGGTAAACACGCCCATGGCGGCGTGGGGCGCAGGGTCGCCGGCGGCGGTGGTGCTGGTGACGAAACGGGTTTGTTGAGCGATGCAATCCATGTCGGCCACCGAGGTGCCGCTGTCGATGGCCGTGATGTAGCGGCCATGCAGTTGTTCCACGCAACGCCCAAAGGCTTCGAACAGCGCCGCGCGGCTTTCAACATGGGCGGGCCGCAGGATCACCGCGGTGCCACCACCAACCGGCAACCCGGCCAGGGCGGCTTTGTAGCTCATGCCTTGGGCCAGGCGCGCGGCATCGGCCACGGCCGTTTCGTCGTCGGGGTAGGCAAGGTAACGACAGCCGCCCAGGGCGGGCCCCAGGCGGCTGTTGTGAATGGCTATGACCGCCTTCAAGCCTGTCACCGGGTCGATGCTCAGGTGCAGCGATTCAAGGCGGGTGCGGTGCATGAGAGCAAACATCGTCGAGCTCCCGAATCACTTCTTGTGTCGCCAAGTATAGGCTTGCGGCAGAAAACTGCCGAAGTACGCTGGAATAAGTCGTCCGATTTTGTAGGTTCTGCGACATAAGCGCGCAGGATCTTTCTTAAGTCACTGGACGAAAATTCCCAGCAAGGCTAAAACGGGGCATCCGCCGGAGAATGCAATGAAGCCCCGCCAAGCCTTTTTCGCCTGCCTGGAACGCTCGCCCCCTGCACTGTTCGAGGCCGCGCTGTGGATTGCCGCCGAACATGACGCGACGGTGCAACCGTTGCAGATCCTGCAAGAACTGGGGTTGCTGCAACAACAGGTGAGCGCAGGCATGCCCGTGCTGCCGGCGGATGAACTGGGCCAACCGCTGCTGCGGCGCCTGAACGATCTGGGGTTTGCCCAGGATGACTTCACGCCCCTACGCCCCGCCGCTGCGCTGTTGGATAAAGTCCTGCTGCGCAAACGCGGGCAGCCCCTGGCCATGGGCTTGATTGCCATGGAACTGGCGCGGCGCCTGCACATTCCCATGGTCGGCGTGAACTTCCCAGGGCATTTCCTGCTACGCGTCCCCGGCGCTGATCACTTGTTGGACCCCTGCGGCGGTCGGCGCCTCTACACCAACGATTGCCGCGAACTGCTGCAACGCCAATATGGCCCCAACCTCAAGTTGCAGGCCGAACACCTGCATACCGCCGAACCGCGCTCGATGCTCCAACGCTTGTCGCGCAACCTGCGCCAATTGCACTTGGCCAATGACGATCCACTGGCGGCGCTGATCGACGCCGAGCGCGTGCTGGAACTGGGCAATGCCAGCGCCGCCGATTACCTGGCACGGGCCAGCCTGTATCAACGCCTGGACTGCCCCAACGCCGAACGCTTCGATCTGGAACATGCGCTGCTGCTCAGCGAAGACCCGATCCAACGCCTGCGCCTGACCGAGCGGTTGGGGCATCTGCCGCCCAACACGGTGGTGCATTGACCAACACCTTGGGTTCTAGTTAAGGCGCGAAGTTTTTTGTGGCGAGCGCACCTGAATGATCAACAACGCAGCCATCACCGCCGGAATCGCGCAGTAGAAAAAAATCTGCTGCACCGGTACCTGCATTGCCAGCAGCAGACTGCCCAGCAACGGCCCGAGGATCGAGCCGAAGCGCCCTACTCCCAGTGCCCAGCCCGTGCCGGTGGCGCGCACGTGGGCCGGGTAGAAGTTGCTGGCGAAGGCATTCAACGTCAGTTGCCCACCGATGATGCAGAAGCCGGCGGCAAACACGCACGCCACCAAGTAGCGCGGATTATCGTGGTTCAAGCCCAACAGCACGGTGCACAGCCCGGCCGCGAACAACACCCCGCACAGCAGGCGGACTTTATTTTTCAGGCGGTCGGCAAACCAGGCCATGCCGATGGCACCCAAGGTGCCGGCAAACAGGAACATCGACGTCACCAGGTTGGCCTGCTTGAGTGCCAGGCCACTTTCCAACAGCAACGACGGCAGCCAGCTGATCATGAAATACAGCAGGATCAGGCTGACGAAAAAGGTTGCCCAGATCAGCAAGGTCGGGCGGGCGTAACCGTTGCGAAACAACTCAACCACAGTCAATTGGCTGCCCCGCGCCTGCTGGTCATCGGCGGTGCTTGCCAACGGCGGTTGCCAGTCGGGCAACAGGCGCGCCGTGACCCGCTGCAGACGCCAGTAAGGCGGCGCGTCCCGCAATAGTCGCGGCAAGGATTCGGGCAGCAGCCACACCAGAAACGGAAACAACAGCAGCGGCGTAACACCGCCTGCCAGGAACACCGCCTCCCACCCGTAATGCTCAATAAATCCTGCGGCCACGAACCCACCCGCCGCGCCACCAAACGAAAAGCCGCACGCGGCCAAGGTCACCATCAGGGTGCGCAGGCGCGGTGGCGAATAGTCCGACATCAAGGCCATGGCGCTTGGCATCGCCCCACCCATGCCGATCCCGCAGATAAACCGTGCGGCCATCAGCGTGGTTAGCGAGTCGGCGAACACCATCAGCACCGTGAGGCTGGCGTAGATCAGCACGCAGGCCAACAGAATCCGGCGTACGCCAAAGCGGTCCGCCAGTGGCGTCACCAGCAGTGAGCCAAGGGTCAACCCCAGCAAGTTGGCACTGAACACCGGGCCGAACGCGGCTTTTTCCAGCCCCCAGTCCGCGGCCAGCGCCGGCACTACGTAGCCCAGCACTTGGGCATCGTAGCCATCGGTCACCAGCAGCAACGCCAGCAACAAGAGGATCAACCACTGGAAGCGCGACACCGGACGGGCGTCGAGTGCCGCGCGAAAGCTGGCAATCTGAGTGTGCATCGCAAGGTACCTGTTTTATTTTTATGGGTGTCGCACAGCGGATTTACGGGGCCTCAGGGGTATCCGGTTGATTAGCGGGATGGGCTTGAATAAACGCCGGATGCTGCTTGGCCAAGGCCGCAACACGGCCGATACGCGGGTAATCGGCCAGCGACACTTTGAACCGCTCGGCTGCGTATAACTGTGGGATCAAAAACACATCGGCCATGCCCGGCTGGTCGCCAAAACAGAACCCTTGATCACCGATCAACTGCTCCACCGCGCCGAGGCCCTGGCTGATCCAGTGCCCGACCCACGCCAGCACCTGCGTGTCGTCATGCCCCCATTGGCGCAACAGGTTCTGAGTGCTGGAGTTGTGCAACGGGTGGATGTCACAACCGATGATCGATGCCACCGCACGCTCGTGGGCGCGGGTCGCCAGGTCTTGGCTCAGCAGCGGCACCTGTGGATAACGTTCGTCGAGGTATTCGATGATCGCCGGCGACTGGATCAACAGGTCGCCGTCGTCAGTGCGCAGGGCCGGCACGCGGCCCTGCGGGTTGATGGCCAGGTACGCCGGCTGGCGGTTGGCGCCCCCTGCCGGCACCAGCAGGTTGACCGGCACCGCCGTGAACGCCAGCCCCTTGAGCGCCAAAGCGATGCGCACGCGATACGACGAAGTAGAGCGGTAATAGGTATAGAGTTCCATCCCCCGCCCTCCTCAGCGCGCTGCGACCACAGTGCCACGGCATTCGCCAAAACCGATGGAGGCATAGCCTTCACGGTTGCAGCGCGCACGCAGAATGATTTCGTCGCCGTCTTCGAGGAATTTACGCACTTCGCCGGACGGCAGCTCGATCACTTTTTTACCGCCCTCGGTGATCTCCAACAGGCTGCCGAGTTGGCTGGCTTGCGGCCCGGACAAGGTGCCTGAACCGAACAGATCGCCGGGCTGCAGTTGGCAACCGTTAACGCTGTGATGGGCCACCAACTGCGCGGCGGTCCAGTACATATGCAGGCTGTTGCTCAGGGCCAGGCGATGGGCCGGCAGGTTTTGTTCGCGCATGGCGGCCGTGGTCAGCAGCACTTCCAGTTCGATATCCAGAGCACCGCCGGCCTGATCGCGTTGATCCAGCAAGTACGGCAGCGGCTGCGGATCGCCTTCGGGGCGTGCCGGTTGAGCCTTGCGGAACGGCGCCAACGCTTCAGCCGTGACCACCCAGGGCGAGACTGTGGTAATAAAGCTCTTGGACAGGAACGGCCCCAGCGGCTGGTATTCCCACGCCTGGATATCCCGCGCCGACCAGTCGTTGAGCAGGCAAAAACCGGCGATATGCTCGGCCGCGTCACCGATGGCGATCGCTTCGCCCATGGCGTTGCCCTGGCCGATCCAGATGCCCAGTTCCAACTCGTAGTCCAACCGCGCACAGGGACCGAAGGTGGGTTCGGATTGGCCGGCAGGCAGGGTCTGGCCTTTGGGGCGACGCACATCCATGCCCGAGGGGCGCACGGTGGAGGCGCGGCCGTGATAGCCGATCGGCACATACTTGTAGTTGGGCAGCAACGGGTTGTCGGGGCGGAATAGCTTGCCGACGTTCTGCGCGTGTTCGATACCAACGTAGAAGTCGGTGTAGTCGCCGATTTTGGCTGGCAGGTGCAGTTGGCAATCAGCCGCGCGGTGCAGCACCTGCGCCTCGCGGGCTTGCAGCGGGCTGCCCTCGGCAAGCAGCTCCAGCAGGCGCTCACGCAGGGCCACGCGTGGGCCACGGCCCAGGGCGAACAACCCGTTCAATTGACCGCCGGCAGTCGCCTCCACGGCACGACGGGCTTCGCCGTCGAATGCGTCCAATGTCGCGTGAAGATCCAGGATGAAATCCCCAATCGCCACGCCGCTGCGCGGGGGCTCGCCATTGCGACTGAAGATGCCCAGCGGCAGGTTCTGCAGCGGGAAATCCGCGTGACCGTTGGCGGACGCTACCCAACTACGGGCAGGGGTGGGCTGAGTCATGGGTTATCTCCGATTCGGGTTGAAGGTGACGGGCAGCGAGGCCCAGCACGCGTCGTAAGCAGGTTGCAGGTGCGGACAGTCCAGGGCGAACTGGGTGGGACGCAGCACTTGGCTGGTCTCGAACATGAACGCCATGGTGTTATCGATCTTGTGCGGCGCCAGTTCCACATTGATAGCCTTGGTGCAGGTTTCGCCATCCGGGCCGTGGGCGCTCATGCAGCTGTGCAGCGACGCACCGCCGGGCAGGAAACCCTCGGCCTTGGCGTCGTAGGCGCCTTGGATCAAGCCCATGTATTCGTTCATCAGGTTGCGGTGGAACCACGGCGGACGGAAGGTGTTCTCGGCCACCATCCAGCGCGGCGGGAAAATCACGAAGTCGAGGTTGGCCAGGCCGTGCACGCTGGTGGGCGAGGTCAACACGGTGAAAATCGACGGGTCCGGGTGATCGAAACTGACGGTGCCGATGGTGTTGAAGCGGCGCAGGTCGTATTTGTACGGCACGTTGTTGCCGTGCCAGGCCACCACGTTCAGCGGTGAATGGTCGAGCTCGCAGGCCCACAGTTCGCCGAGAAACTTCTGCACCAACGTCGTCGGTTGCCTTAAGTCTTCGTAATGGGCGACGGGGCTGAGGAAGTCCCGTGGATTGGCCAGGCCGTTGCTGCCGATGGGCCCCAGGTCCGGCAGGCGCAGCGGCGCGCCGTGGTTCTCGGCGATGTAGCCGCGGGCCTGAGCGTCCAGCAGTTCGACGCGGAATTTAAGGCCACGGGGCAGCACGACGATTTCCAGCGGCTCCACTTCCAGCACGCCCAGTTCAGTGACAAGACGCAGGCGCCCCTGCTCGGGGACGATCAACCATTCGCCGTCGGCGTTGAAGAACACCCGCTCCATGGAGCGATTGGCGCGATAGTGGTGGATGCTGATACCCGAGGGTTTTTCCGACGCCGAATTGGCGACCATTGCGACCAGACCGTCAATAAAATCGGTCGGCTCGCTAGGCATATCCAGTGGGTTCCAGCGCAGCCGGTTGGGCGTCACCGCACCCAACGGACCGCCGGCCAATTGCCGTTCCAATTTGGCGAACGCCGGGTGATTGGCCGACGGCTGGATGCGGTACAACCAGGTACGCCGGGCTTCGCTGCGGGTCATGGTGAACGCGGTGCCGGAGAACAGCTCGGTGTACAGGCCGTAGGGTGCTTTTTGCGGGGAGTTCTGGCCGACCGGCAAGGCGCCGGGCAGGGCTTCGCTGGCGAATTCATTGCCGAAGCCCGACAGGTATTCGAGGGTCATGGATCGTCCTCTGAGCGGAAGTTGTTTTTATCGTAATCCAGTTACGCATAACGTAATTTGATCACTATCGAGCGTCAAGCTATAAAGACGCCCATTCATCTTTCGGAACCCCGCCCCTCCATGGAAAAGCCCCGCGACACCGGTAAACAAAAAGTCCGTTCGGCCGAAGTGGGCACCGATATTCTCAAGGCCCTGGCCGAACTATCCCCGGCCACGTCGCTGTCGCGCCTGGCCGAGCATGTGCAGATGCCGGCGAGCAAAGTGCATCGCTACCTGCAAGCATTGATCGCGTCGGGGTTCGCCGAACAGAACAACGCCACCAACCATTACGGACTGGGCCGCGAAGCGTTGCGCGTGGGTCTGGCTGCGTTGGGCAGCATGGACGTGCTGAAAGTCGGCGCGCTGCCCCTGGCGGAACTGCGCGACCAACTGAACGAGACGTGCTTTCTGGCGGTGTGGGGCAATCAGGGCGCGACCGTGGTGCAGATCGAGCCGGCGGTGCGCGCGGTGACGGTGGTGACACAACTGGGCTCGGTGTTGCCGCTGCTCAGTTCGTCCACCGGGCTGGTGTTCAGTGCGTACCTACCCTCGCGGGAAACCGTGGAGCTGCGCCAGCAGGAGATCGAGGCGGGCATCGCCCACGCCCTGGCGGACGACCAAGCCTACGCCACGGCCTGCGAACAGATCCGCCAGCGTGGCCTGCACTTTGTGCACGGCTTGTTGATGCCGGGGGTGGACGCCTTGTCGGCACCGGTGTTCAACGCCATCGGCCAGGTGGCGGCGGTAATGACCGTGGTCGGCCCTACCTCACTGTTCCACGCCGATGAAGACGGCCCGGCGGCCCAGCAATTACTGGCGGCGACCCGGGCCGTAAGCTGGCGCATGGGCTACCAGCCCTGAACTAGTCCCGCCACTGGGCCAGGGCCTGGGCCACGCGATTTTCCACGGCGCGCACCGGCGCGGCGTTGCCCAGGTAGTTGTTGCTGACCATCGAGAACACCAGGCGCCGGCCGTCGGCGTCGGTGATATAGCCACTCAATGACGACACGCCGGCCATGGAGCCGGTCTTGGCATGCAGGTTGTTTTGCGCCGCCGTCCCGCGCAGGCGATAGCGCAGGCTGCCACCCACCATGCGGTCCGCATTACCGGCAATCGGCAGTGCGTTATACCAAGCGTCGAACCAGGGTTGTCTGACGCTGGCCAACAGCAGATCGGTGAAGGTCAGGGACGACACCAGATTGCGCCGCGACAAGCCCGAACCGTCTACCTGGCTCAGGCTGGCCGGGTCCAGCCCCTGGCGTGTCATAAAACCCGCCACTGCCGCCACGCCGGCCGCCGCGGTGCCTGCGTTCGCAGTCTTGCGGCCCATGGCCTTGAGCAGGGCCTCGGACATATTGTTGTTCGAGAGTTTGAGCAGCGGCGTGATCAATTCCTGCAACGGCGCCGACTGATGTTCGGCCAACAATGTAGCCGTCGCTGGCGTAGCGCCACCAATCACACGCCGGCCCTGCACCTTGATGCCCTGCTGAGCCAGCGCCTGTTCAAACAGGTTCGCCACCAGCTGGGTTGGTTCCCACACACTCACCCACTGCCGGCTCTGCTTGCCGGGGGCCAGCGCACCGCTCAGTTGCAGCAGGTTGGTGCCGTGCTGGCGGGTAATGCCGTACGTGTTGCCGGGGCCGCTGATGGCGCGATTGCTCAGTTGCACGTAGTCGGTGGCCGGGCTCACGGTAACGCTCACCGGTTGGCCGACGGCCACGGGCGCTTTCGCGGTGACGATCAAGGTACCCGCGTCGAAATCCGTGTTGGGCGACACCGTCAACGCGGAGATCTGCGCGCCGTAGTAGGTGCTTTCGTCATCCTGGGCCCAATCGACGCCCAGGCGCTCGGCATCGAACCAGGTGTCGTCGAACACCAGATCGCCCTGCACTTCTCGCACGCCATCGCTGGCCAACTGTGCCGCCAGCGCCTGGTAATCGGCGAACTGCACGGTGGGATCGCCCAAGCCGCGCACGTACAGATTGCCCGCCAGCCGCTCGCCCTGGCGGCTGCCGGTGCTCAGTACCTGAGTGGAAAACCGGTATTGCGGCCCCAGCACATCCATCGCCGCCGCAGTGGTCAACAACTTGAGGTTGGAGGCCGGCACCAGGCGCGTGCGCGGGTTGTGCTGGTAGAGGGTGCTGCCGCTGCGGGCGTCGCGCACCATCAAGGAGACCGTGGCGCCATTGAAGGCCGGGTCGGCCATGAGATGGTCAAGGATGGCCGGGGTGGAGGTTGGCGAAACGCTCGCGCAACCGCCCATGAAAACGCTCAAGCACAGCAGGGGTAGCCATCGTCCAACATGCATCAGTGTCAAATTCCGCAAAATCTTCAGTGGCGGCAACGCTAACAGCTCCACCTGCCCGTGGCGAGCGGGCCGGTGGAGCAAGCTGCTGGGGGACATGGAATTGTCTTGGTGGTGAGCCGGGTTGTCGAATCGTCGCAGCCAACGCGCCCACCACCAGCCTTAGAACTCCAGCGTGCTCGACACCGACACCTGCCGTGCGTCCCCCAGCGATACAAAGAAGCGGCTGGCCGCCGAGGTGTAGTAGGTGCGGTCGAACAGGTTTTTCACGTTGAGCTGGAACTTGACCTTCTGCCCGTCGAGTTTGGTGTCGTAGGTGGCGAAAGCATCGGCCACGGTGTAGCCCGGCAATGTGAAGTCGTTGGCGGCGTCCCCTGCCCGCTCGCCCACGTAGCGCGCGCCTGCGCCAATGCGCAGTTGATCGCCACCGAACAGGCTGCCGAAGTCGTAGGCCAGCGCCAGCGAGCCGGTGTGTTTGGCGACGTTCTGCAAGCGGTTGCCTTCCAGGGTCGGGTCGTTGTCCTTGATGTCCTCGGCGTCGGTGTAGGCATAGCTGCCGATCACGCTCCATTGGTCGCTCAACTGGCCGGTGGCGTCCAGTTCCAGGCCACGGGAACGCACCTGGCCGGCGATGCTGTAGATCGTGTTCGCGCCGGACCCCACCGAGACCAGCACATTGCGCTTGTCGATGGTGAACAACGCCGCGCTGGCGGTGATGCGCCCGGGAATGTCGAGCTTGGCCCCCAGTTCCCAGGACTTGGCCTGCTCGGGCGTAAGATCGCCGGTGAGCGTACTGCCATCGGCCAAGGCGGCGATGGTGGAGTTGGGTTTGAACGACTCGGTGTAACTGCCATAGAACGACAGTTGATCGGTATAGCGATACACCAGCCCGGCACGCGGCACCCAGGCCTGGCCGTTGCCATCGGTGTTGGCTTTGAACGGCACGCCTTTGCCGGCGTATTGGTCGTACATCTGGTAGCGCGCACCGGCTACGAAAATCCATTGGTCGGTCAGGTGAATCGAATCCTGGAAGAACAGCGAGTCGCTGCGCAGCAGGTCGGTCTGGGCGCTGTCGGCGGCGCTGAAGGTGCTGCCCGCCACTTCGTTGCCGTATACCGGATTGTTGTAATTGAACGTGCCCCGCGAGGCCTGGCGGATCAGGTCGGCGCGGTAGATTTTGCGGTACTCGTCATCCAGGCCGAACACCAGATCATGTTGCATGCCCAGCACGTTAACCTTGCCTTCGAGGCTGGCGGTGGCGAACCGGTCGGTGGTGATGGCGCCCTGGGTGCCGTCCATTCGGCGGGTCAGGGTGCCATTGGCGTTCACCGCGCTGACGCGTACTTGGCTGGCGTCGTAGGTTTCACGGTTCCAGCTGTAGCCGAAGTGAGCTTTCCAATCGTCGTTCAGATCGTGATCGGCTTCGAAGCGGTACAGGTCGGAGCGGCCTTCCATATTGTTGAACGGCTCGTCCAGGCGCCGCGTCGCCGGGATATCCAACGGATGGTTGGTCTTGGGATCGATGGCCGTGCCGCGGTCGAACGGTGAGAGAAATTCACGATGCTCATAAGCGAACAGCAGTTGAGTGGAATCGCCGTACCACGCCAGGGACGGCGCCACCAGCGATTCGCGGTGAGTGCCGAAGTTGCGCCAGTAATCTTCGTCTTCGTGATCAACGATCAACCGGTAGGCCAGCCCTGAATCGCCCAACGGCCCGGTGGTGTCGAGGTTGCCGCCGCTGCCGTTCTTGCCGTCGCCGAAGGTGGAGCCGCGCACGGTCAGGGCGGTGGATGGGGTCAATTCAGGCTTTTTGCTGACGATGTTCACCACGCCGCCCGGGTCTTGTATGCCGTATAGCAGCGACGACGGGCCCTTGAGCACTTCAACCCGTTCGGCCGTGGCGTTCAACGCGCGGCCCTGCACCACCGGCATGCCGTCGCGCATGATCGAGCCGTTACGGTTGTCGCCAAAGCCGCGCAACATCACCGCGTCCTGGGTGCTGGCCAGGGTGTTGGCCTGGGTGATACCGCTGATATTGGCCAGGGCGTCATCCAGGTTGCGCGGGGTCTGATCGCGCAGCGCCTGGGCCGGCACCACGTTGACGGTTTGCGGGGTTTCCAGCAATAGACCGCGCGAGCGCATCACCGAGCTGGTGGGCGGCGGCTGGTAGCTGGTGCTGTCGTCAAGTTGGCCAATGCCGCTGATGGTGGTGGCACCCAAGTTGAGCGCGCCTTCGGTGGGTACGGGTTCCAGGGCCAGGGTACGGGCGTCGATCTGGCGGAAGGTCATGCCGGTGTTGCCCAACAGGCGTTGCAGGGCCTGGGTCGCGCTCATCTGCCCGCGCACTGCCGGGGCGCTGAACCCATAGGGCGCTTCATCGGTGTAGATCACACTGATTCCGGTGACCCGGCTGAAATCGCTGAGAGCCTGTGGCAATGGTTTGGCCGCCAGGGCAAAGTCGAACTGCGCGCTTTGCTGCTCCTGCGCCCGCGCCACGCTCAACGGCAGCAAAGCCACCGCTGACACCGCCAGTACCGAGGCTCCCAGCCACTGTTTTACCCAACCGCCCGCCATCGACTTCATGCTGTGAGAACCCGTGTAGAAAACGCTGTTAATGCGAATTGATCGCAGTTTCAAGCACTACACGGATGGGCGGATGGTTTACCTCACCTGTTGTGGATAAATAATTTCATTCACTGCGCCTGGATACGGAAACCGAAGCGCGGGAAGTGCACATGCACAGTGCCTGCGCGCTCGTCGCTACGGCGCAGGATCAGCTCCTCGCGCCCGGCAAACAGCAGCTCGCCGGCCACTGGGTCGACGCCGTAGTCGATCGCGCTGATGGTCACCGCCTGGCCGGGATGGAAGCCGTTCAAGTCTTCAAACGCTTCGTCCGGCAACGCCGCCGGGGTGGCGTTGCGCGCAATCTCCAGCGCTTGTTCGGCGGTCATCTGGCTGGGCGTGCCGTGGCCGAAACCAAGCACGCGCCCCAGCCACGCGCACACTGCCGGGTAGGCGTCCACCAGGGGTGCTGTGACTGGCGTGGCTTTGAGGAACCACAGCGAGTGGGCCAGGGAGAAGTCGGCAATCGACGGCTCGCCAAACAGAAAATCCCCCGCCTCGCGCTGCAACTGTTGCTCCAGGCGCGTCATGATCGCTGGCCATTGATGCTTGGCCACGTCGGCGCTCAGCTTGCTCGCCGAACCGCCGCTGAACAACGCGGCGCGGTCGGCCATAAAAGCTTTGATCGCTTCCGGCGGCAATTTGCCGAAGCGCACCGCCACCGATTCCGGCTGGAACACCAGGCTCACCGCGTGAGCGAACACCACGCTGTCGGCCCAGGTGGCGAAAGTCTGGGTGATCATTTCCTGGCCGAGGGGGAACAGCGCCGGCGCGGCTTTTTCCTGCTCCAGGCGTAGGGCGATCAGCGCGGTGTCACAGTAGATATCGGCGCCGACCTGCAACACCGGAGTTTTGCGGTAGCCGCCGGTGAGCGCGGTCAGGTCCGGTTTGGGCATCACCGGCGAGATCAGCACGGACTGCCAGGACAGGCCTTTGAAGCCCAGCAGCAGCCGAGCTTTTTCTGCAAAGGGAGAGGTGGGGTAGTGGTGAAGAATGAGCTCAGACATGCCAGGGTCCAGTTGTCAGGTTGAGCTGCCAGCTTAGCGCGCAATGGGTGGCGATGCCGTGATGGGAACCCATCAGTCGAATCTATGCACCACTGGCGGCCAGGCACTCCTTGGCGCTCTTCTTGAGTTTTTTGATCAGCCGTTCCTGACGCAAGGCGTCGCCTTTGCTTGCACATTGCTCGGTGTACACCAGCGCCACCGCCGGGCTGGACTGGAAAAACCGCGCGCCCTTGCCGCTTTGATGCTGAGCGAAGCGGCGCATCGGGTCATTGCTGATGCCGCAATACAGCGCGCCGTTGGCGGCGCGCACCAGGTAAACGAACCAGGGTTTGGGGTCGGTGGGAGTCGTCACGGATCGAGTCGGTCAACCAGAAGAGCGCCCAGCTTATCAACGACTGGCCTGGAATGCCTTGAGACCTTTGCGTGCCTGGGCGCGTACGGCGTTTTTCACCAGCGGCGTCCAGCCCAGCAACAGACCTTTGGTGCCCAGGGCCTGACGCGACCAACGCCACAGATCGAAGTGGTCGTGGTGCTCGCAGATCTTGCCGTCACGGAACACAAAACGCGCCTGGATATCATTGACCACTGTGTTGCCGGTGGCGCTGAACAGGTAGGTCGCCACCCAATGGGCGCTGCCGCGGGTGTCGTCGCTGCGCACTTGGTCGAAGGTCAGCGAGAAGTCCTTGGCGCGGGTGGTGAGCATGCGCCACATATCGCCGACGTCCCGACCGCGCAGCTCACCGAACGCCGGGTCGCTGAAGATCACGTCGTCGCCGTAACAGGCGCTCATGGCGTCGGCGTCCAGACGTTGGAACGCGCGATAGAACTCGGTGATCAGGGCGTTGTGGGCATCACTCATGGGCAGGCTCCGTCGACGGCGAAAAAGATAGGCGCACGATAAGCCGCCCGCGCCGCCAAGGCTACTGACATTCACCGCGCCAATAGTAGCCCGCCTCAGGGCACCATGCCGCAACTGCGGGCATAGGCGAAGAGGTCTACGTCGGTGGAAATGCAAAGCCGGTTCATGGCAGTGCTCTTCTGCTTGCTGATGGTGGACACACTGCGATTGACCCGCGCCGCGATCTGGCTGACGGTCATGCCGCTGGCCAGCATGCGTACCACCTCACGCTCTTTTTCGGACAATTGCGGCTGTCGCGATTGGTCACCCGGCCCGGCTTCCACCAGTTGGGCCCGCAGGCATTCACTGACAAAGGTCTGGCCCGCGCTTACGGTCTTGATCGCCAGCGGCAGCTCCTTGGCCGACGCACTTTTGGCCACGATAGCTCGCGCGCCGTGGGCAAAGGAGGCTCGCAACGTGGCGATATTGGCAAACATGGTCACCAGGATCACCGGCAACGTCGGGTACTGGCGGTGCAGCAGGCTCAACAAACCGTAGCCGTCCGCCTGCTGGCCACCAGGCATGGCGAAATCGGTCACCAGCACATCGCAGGGTGTGGTCGCCAGCACACGCAGCAGTTGATCGGGACCGTCGGCCTCGCCCACCACTTTGCACCGTCCATTCGCCTCGATCACCACTCTCTGCCCGATGCGTACGATGGGATGATCGTCAGCAATGATTACGCGAAGCATAAATACCCACAGATGATGGCCACTAGATTCCGCGCAAAATACCCCCGCCGCCATCCCTCAACAACCGCAGAAGTCTCGGCGTTTTTCCTCACGATCAATGTTTGATAGCCGCCGCTTTTGGACCTACAAAATAAAAAGAAAATACCTACAGCTATTACCCTCAACACAGCCTTCCCTTTCCCTACAAATGTCTGCGGGCATCACAATGAGCCCAAGTAAGTGAGGTAAGCACGTAGGTCGGCCTGGAAGGCGTCCAGGTGCGCCTCATTCAACACCACGCCCTCGGCATGCACCCGCTCGATCAGGCTCATGCCGCGTAGCTCCAGCTCGGCCATGCCCAGAAAAGCCAGGCTACCCACCAAGCGGTGCAGGCTTTCGGCAGTCAACGACGCGTCGCGGATTTTGCGTGCATGGTCGAGCATCAGGGTGTCTTCCCGCGCTTCGCGCAGCAGGCTGACGAGCATCTGGTCGACAACCCGCGCATCCCCGAAGGCTTCGATCAGACCCGCACGGGTCGGCCAGCCCGTGGTCTTGGGCAGCACCGGCACCACATCGGACGGCCCCGGTAACCAGCACGCCAACACCCCATGCAGTTGTTCAAGGGTCAACGGTTTGACCAGCCAGGCGTCCATGCCGGCGTCGCGACAACGCTGTGGGTCGTCATGCACCAGGTTGCCGGTCAGGGCAATGATCGGCACCCGCCGCTGTGCGTTGGCATGTTCGCGCAGGCGAATCGCGCGGCTCATAGTGTAGCCGTCCATCTGCGGCATCTGGCAATCGCTGATCACTAGGTCGAAGGGGGTCTCGGCCAGAGCCGCCAAACCGTGCTGCCCGTCAGTTGCCAGTTGGTGGCCCAAGCCGAGTTTTTTCAATAGCCACCCCATCAAGACGCGGTATGTCGCATGGTCTTCCACCACCAGGACCTTCAGGTGCCGCCAATGGAGGGGCGGCTCGGTCGAAGGTGTCAATTCACGGGAAAGCACTGCGTCCGAAGATACGTCAGTCTCCATGGTCACCTCATGGTTGCGGTCGTTTTTGCAGCACGCGGCATTCGCAACAAACCGACAGCGCTGACGTAGCAGCCAGGCAAACAGAGTCGAAACACTCACATGACTACTTATCGCGACGTCACGCTATCTCCATGGGTGGCGTCATGACGATGCAAAAACTACGAAAAAACCAACTTTCCTACATATTCGGCAAACCTATTCCGACAAGCATCCGACACACGTCTGCCGCTTGATCATTCTCGTAATAGTTGCATTCCCCCTCCTGTGCCCCGTCGCTAGATTGCACCCCACCCCGATCACAGGGAACGGACGACCGCACCGCGGCGCCTCGAAACCGACATGCTTGCCAACCACCGACTTTGTATTGGAACAACCTGAAATGAACACGTCGTTAAACCTGGTGGGTGCCGCCCTCTTGCTCGCCAGTGCCTCATCCGCGTTTGCGACCAGCTCCGTGGAGCTGACCGTCAAGGGCACCATCACCCCCAGCGCCTGCACGCCCAGCCTGCCTGGGGCCGTGGACTTTGGAAAAATCTCGGCCAAGGACCTGACCCCCGACAACCACACCGTGCTGGAAGTCAAAACCCTGCAACTGACGGTGAGTTGCGAAGCGCCGACGCTCTTTGCCATCCACCCCGTCGACAACCGGGTAGGCACCTCGACCCGCTCCGGGGCTTATGGCTTGGGGCTGGTGGACGGCACCACGGAGAAACTGGGCCGGTATTTCCTGTCGCTGCGCAACCCCGTGGCGGATATTCCGTCGACGTTGTTGGGGCAGTACACGACGGATCGATGGTCGCCCGTGGATGAGGACGAGGCGATCATCCCCGGCATGCTGGTGGCTTTCGGCAGCCTCGACGCCCAAATCGGCTGGCTACCCCATCCCCTGCAAAATGCCGCCGCAGAGTTCGTCTTCAACACCGCGATTGCCCCGGCAAACGACCTGACTCTGACCAACGATGTGGCATTGGACGGCTCCGCCACGCTGGAGCTGAAGTACCTGTAACCCACTCAACACTGCGTTGACCTCTCCCGAAAGGACTCTGTGCCCATGAAAGCCTTTGCTTACCGGCTCCTGCTGACACTGCTGTGTGTACCGCCGGCGTTCGCCGCCAGCTCCACCGACCTCGCCGTCAAGGGCAGCATCACCCCCAGCGCGTGTGCGCCATTGATGTCCGGCGGCAGCGAAATCGACTTCGGAAAAATGACCGCCAAGGACCTTAACTCGGATCACTACACCTCTTTGCCGGGCCAGTCCCTGCACCTGAGCGTGGTGTGTGAGGGGCCGACGTTTTTTACCTTAAATACCATCGACAACCGCGCTGGCACTTCCGCCAGCCCCAGACATTGGCATGGCCTGGGCATGACGCCCCATGACGAAAAACTCGGCGGCGTGGCCTTCCGCGTGCGCAACCCCGTGGCCGATGGCGCCGTGGTGAGGATGGTGATATCCAGCGACGGTGTGACCTGGAACCCCAGCGACATCCTGAGCTACGCATTCAAAAGTGCGGTCGCCAGCGATTCCGGCCAACTGGCGCCCATTGCGGTGAAGGACTTTAACGCCGATCTCAGATTATTCACGCGGGTTGCCCCCGCAGACGAGTTGACGCTGATCGATGAGGTGCCCATCGACGGTCACGTCACCGTACAACTCAACTACCTCTAACTGCCCATTGACTCGAAAGGAACTCGCTCCCGATGAAAAGCCTGCTCACTCCCCTCGCCACCGGCCTGTTGTTGCTCGGCTCTGCCGCCACTTATGCGGCGTCCACGGTCGACTTGACCGTCAAGGGCCTGATCGTACCCAGCGCCTGCACGCCGAGCCTGACCCGGGGCGGCGTCATCGATCACGGCAAGATTTCCGCCAAAGACCTGCGCCCGGACAACCCAACGCTGATCGGCACCCACACCATGACCATGGCGGTCATCTGCGATGCACCGATTCAATTTGCCCTGCATTCCGTCGACAACCGTGCCGGCTCATCGGCCTCTCCCGCCAATTACGGCCTGGGCCTGATAAACGGCACCCAGAAACTGGGTTGGTTTCTGCTGACCGTGCGCAACCCGGTCGCCGACGGCGCGCAGATGCAGTCGATTGTCTCCGGCGATGGCGGCAATACCTGGTACGGCGATAACGCCTGGGATGCCGGCCTGTACGTATCGATCGCCACCATGGCCGACCCTAGCCAGCCGGCCTCGGTCAAGGAACTGGTCACGGACCTGGAAGTGCAAACCGTGATCGCCCGTACCGATGGCCTGGACCTGAGCAACGAGGTCACCATCGACGGCTCCGCCACGCTTGAAGTGAAGTACCTGTAACCCTGGGTGCCCATGCCTGGCTGACGCGTGCGGCATGGGCTTTTTTTCGGATCTGCCGAGCTTGCCTCGGCCAATGGCGCAATCGATGAACACCTACCCCTGCACTGCGGTGATCGTGTTTTGGCTGACCAGCGCCGCTGCGGCCCACGCCGCATCGAAGGTGGATGTCACCGTGACCGGTCGGCTGACCCCGGACGCCTGCCTGGTGACGCTGTCCGACGAAGGCGTGATCGACCACGGCAAAATTCTTTCCCATACCCTCAGCGACGACGTGGTCACCGAGCTGCCCAGTCGCGTACTGCAACTGCATGTGCAGTGCGGCCGGCCGATGCTGTTCGCCCTGGTGGGGCTCGACAACCGAGCGCAATCCTCCCTGGACCCTGATGTGCTCTATGGCCTGGGCCGAAATATCCATGCCCCGGCCGAGCGCCTGGGCTCGGTGGCCCTGTCATATCGCAACCCGGTGGGAGACGCCCAAGTCTTGCAAGTGCTGGCCTCCGATGACAGCGGCGAAACCTGGCGCCCGGCGTCCGAAGCCTGGCCCAAAACCTATATCGGCTTTGCTCCGGTCGGGGATCGCCAGCCCGATTTCATCGGCCAGTTAAGCGCCCAACTCCAGATCGACACGTCCATCAACGCGACCCAGTACCTGACCCTGGATCAGGCGGTGCCGCTCGATGGCTCCGTGGTGCTGGACCTGCGCTACCTCTGACCTCTATGGAACCCCTTTCATGACCACAGTGCTCAACCCCGCAACCTGCCTTATGGCCCTGGCGCTGCTGCTCGGCGGCACGGGCGCACGGGCTGACGGCATGGTCCCTGACACCTCCGTGGTGATCGTTCACGAAGCCGAGGGCGAAGCCGCCGTGTCGGTCACCAACACCGACAGCCAACTGGCGCTGCTGCATGTCACGTTGCAAGACATCCCCGAAGACACCGAACCCTTGCTGGTGGTCACGCCGCCGCTGTCGCGGGTGGAGCCGTCCAAATCGCAACTGGTGCGCTTCATCCTGCAAAGCCAGCAACCGCTGCTCACCCAGCGCCTCAAACGCGCGATTTTCGAAGGCATGCCACAGGGCCGCCCCGCCACGCAAGCCGGGCATGCCCGGGTGGGTGTGACGGTACGCCAGAACCTGCCGGTGATCATTCATCCCAAGGGCTTGGCGCCCAATCGCACACCTTGGACTGAGCTGACGTGGTCACAGCATGGCAATACGTTGCAGGTGCGCAATACCAGCCCTTATGTGGTGCGCCTGGCCCAGGAGCTGCGCCTGCTGCCCGGCGACGGCAAGGCGATGTTGCCGCGCACCTATGTGTTGCCGGGGGAAACCCTGAGTGTGCCGGCCAGCGGTGGTCCGGCCACCAAGGTCCGGCTGCAACCGGCCACGGTGTACGGCTTTGCCGTGGCGGCATACGAAGCACCGATTACCTGACGAACAACCCCAGGCGGTTACCGCCTGCATCGAAGTGACGGCTCGATGACCGTCACCAGGACGCTCCAGCGTCCATCATTCGAGTGCCCTTTGTGAAAACAGTATTGAGTTACCGTGACGGCGCCACTGTGCCCGTCACTATCACGCTGCTGCTGGCCTGTACGCTGGCACCCTTGGCCGCCAGCGCCGATGCACGCCAAGGCTTCGATGCCACCACCCTGCGGCAACGCGGGATTGACCCGCACCTGGCCAGCCTGCTGCTGGAAGCTCCGCGCTTTGCCGCAGGGCGGCATGCCGTCAGCCTGCGGGTCAACGGCCAGCACCGCGGTCGGCTTGACGTCAACTTCGATCAACAAGGTGCCTTGTGCTTCGACCGTGCCTTGTTGGACGCCGCCAACCTGCGCTTACCTGACGACAGCGGCCCCTGCCACGACTTTCTCGCACAGTATCCCCAAAGCCTGGTGGAACCGGACCCAGCCACGCTCACGGTGGCGTTGGTGGTGCCGACCGAGGCGCTGCGCCCGCTACAACAGGATGTCTCGGGCTATGAAACCGGTGGCGTGGCCGGCCTGCTCAATTACGACCTGACCGGGTTCTATAACCGCTTCGGCGACAGCGACAGCCGCTTCGGCTCGGCCAACACCGAGGTCGGCTTCAATGCCGGCGACTGGATCGTACGCAGCCGTCAGGTGCAGACCTGGCAGGACGGCCTCTCGCGCAGTACGCACCTGGAGGCCTATGCCCAGCGCACCTTTGCCAGCCACCAGGCGGTGCTGCAGGCGGGGCAGGTCAACCTGTACAACCCGGTATTGCCCGGCGCGCAGATCACCGGTGTGCAGGTCCTGACCGAGCAGGCGCTGCAAGAGCAGAGTCAGGGCGCGACCATCGACGGTATCGCCAACAGCCCGGCCCAAGTCGAAGTGCGCCAGAACGGCACGTTGATTCACTCCACGGTAGTTCCCGCCGGGCCGTTTTCCTTGACGGGCGTGCGGCGCCTGAACTCGCGCTCCGACGTCGAGGTGACGGTCAAGGAAAGCAACGGTGGCGAACGGCGCTTTACCGTTCCGGCCGCCATGCTCGGCCTGGGGTTGCCGGCGCCGGGTTACTCGGTGTCGGCAGGGCGCGTGCGCAACATCGGCGATGCCCAGGGAGACGATCCCTGGGTGGTCAGCGCCGGTTGGACCGGTGCCGTACACCCGCAACTGTCGCTGGGCAGCGGCGTGCTGGCCGCCAGCGAATACCGCGCCGCCGGTGTGAGCCTGGGCTGGTTGCCGGGGTTGGACAGCCAGGTACAACTGGCCAGCCAAGTGGCCGACACGCATGCACGGGACCAGGTGCGCGGGGTGCAGACCGACCTGTCGTGGTCCCAGCGCCTGAACGATCAATGGTCGTTCAGCGTGGCCAACGCCTGGCGCACGCCGGGTTATCGCGAACTGGAGGAGGCCACCTACGAGGCCGAGACCACCCAGCAGCGCCGCTCGCGCTATCGCGACCAACAAAGCGCCAGCCTGGGTTGGGCGCATCCGTGGCTGGGTGCATTCAGTGCCGGGGTGTCGCGCTCCAGCAACTTCGACGGCGACAGCAGCAGCCGGGGCTTGGTGTCCTGGGGCACCAGCGTCAGCGGCGTGTCGTTATCGGCCAGTGCCGAGTGGCAGATGGGCGGGCGCCAACAGCAGGACAACGCGTTCTACTTCAACGTCAGCCTGCCCTTGGGGGATAACCGGCGCGTGCGGGCCTGGGTGCGCAATTCAGGGGGCGAGCACCGTACCGGCGTGGGGGTGAACGAGCAGATCGACGACCAACTGAGCTACCGCGTCAGCGCCGAACACGACACCCGCGACCAACAAGTGGAAACCACCCTCGGCCTTTCGGCCCTGCCCCGCTACAGCCAGCTGGATGTCAGTTACAGCCGCTCCGACGCCGAGCGTTCGAGCTATCAGGGCAGCGCTCGCGGTGGCGTGGTGGTGCATGGCGGCGGGGTCACGTTGTCACCCTATCCGGTGCGTGACACCTTTGCCTTGGTTTCGGTGGGCGACATCAGCGGCATCAAGCTCAGCACCCCCAGCGGCCCGGTCTGGACCGACTGGCAAGGCCAGGCCGTGGTCCCCCAGATCAGCCCCTATGGCCGCAGCCCGGTGGAAGTGCAAACCCGTTCGCTGCCGCGCAATGCCGATATCAATAACGGCCTGGCGATGCTCGCGGCCGGACGCGGCGCCGTGGACCGCGTGGAGTTCGGCGTGAGCCTGACCCGTCGCGTGCTGCTCACCGCCCGCACCGAACAGGGCGTGTTGCTGCCTCGCGGCGCCAGTGTCAGCACCGCCAACGGCGAGTTCGTGACCTTGGTTCAGGACGGCGGCCAGGTGTTTCTGCCCAATGTGCTGGCCTCGTCCGGCCTGTGGGTCAGTGCCCCCGGTTTGCCCCGTTGTCGCTTGCAGTTCGAGCTGCCGGATGAGGGCGATCCCGAGGTGTATTTCGAAACCGCCCCCGCGCGCTGTACCCCATCATGAGGACCGTAACCATGCCCCCTATTCGCCTGCTGCGGCAGTTGACGGCCGCATCGCTGCTCATCGTCGGCGCCACAGCCAACGCGTTGGCCAACGACGAGTGCCAGTTGACCCTCAGCGAATCGCTGCTGGACCTGGGCCTGATGAACCGCCTGGCGCAAACCGACAGCGCACCCCAGCGCCTGCTCGGCGAGCGCCGCTTGCGCCTGACCCTTGCGTGCCCGCAAGCGCAGGACCTGAGCGTGTTTTATCGCGCCCTCGCCGCCAGTGCCGAACGCCTGCAATTCACCGAACACGGCAGCTACGCGCTCGAACTCAGTGACGGCGTAATGGATGGCCGTTCGGTGGAGTTGGGCTTGATGCCCGTGGCCGGGCAACCGCCAGCCGTGGTTGGCCCGCGCTTGAAATGGCGCACTGGTCACCTGGTGGCCCCCGTGCAAGGCGGCGCGGTGGTACAGGGTAAAACCTTTTCCCTGCAACTGAGCCTCAGCGCCTGGGCCGACAGGGCCGCAACCTACGTGCGGGACGCCACCACCTGGGAGGTAAGCGGGACGTTCGAGGCCCAGCGCAGCGGTCGTTACCGTGAACTGACCCTGCGCGCGCACTTCGCGCCGGTGGCGTGCACGCCGCAGTTGTCCAACGGCGGCCTGGTGGATTACGGCACCTTGCTGGCCAAGGACCTGAGCGTCACAAACGAAACCCCGTTGCCCACCCGCACCCTGCAAATGACCGTCAGTTGCGACGCGCCCGTGCCCTTCGCCTTGCGCATGCACGACAACCGTGAAGGCTCGGCCACCGGCGGCACCGACGAGACCGCCTACGGCCTGGACCGCGACGGCAGCCAGAACAAGATCGGCCGCTTCTACGTGAACATCGACCCGGAAGACTTTTCCGCCGATGCCTACGGCGCGCTGTATCGCACCGACTCCACCAGCAACGGCGCCGCCTGGAGCAGCGCCAGTGCGCGGCAGATCCCCATCGCCGCCAACAGCTATATGGGCTTCACCCACCTGGCGGGCAGCACCCAAGGCCCGGTGGAGATCCAGCACCTGAGCGGCACGTTACGCATCAAGGCTTACCTGGCGCCGACCCAATCCCTGGATCTGCGTCAGGTGGTGCAGATCAACGGCTCCGGCACCCTCGAAATCATCTACCTCTAACTTCTGGAATTGACGCCATGAACGCTTATCCCATCGTTTTTTACAGCCTGCTGTTATTGACCGCCACGGCCCACACCCAGGCCGCCTCCAGCGTCGATCTGACGGTCAAAGGCGTGGTCACGCCCACCGCCTGCGACCCTCAGTTGTCCGGCGGCGGGCTGATCGACTACGGCAAGATGTCCCAGCAGGATCTGAACCTGGAGACCAGCACGCGGCTGCCGATCAAACACCTGCAAGTGAGCATCGCCTGCACGGCGCCAAGTCGTTTTGCGCTGCGCATGCGCGACAATCGCGAGGGCACCGCAACGGTCAACAGCGAGATTTACTATGGGCTCGGACTGGACAACAGCGGCAACCGGCTTGGGCTTTACTCGATGACCTTCGACCCCCGCAACACGCTGGTGGACAGCACCGTGACGGTGTACGGCACCGAGTCCACCACCGGCGGCCTGGCCTGGCGCACCGCCAACCTCAACCCCATTGATATCGGCGCCAATAGCTACCTGGGCTTTACCGCCAGGCAGGGCAGCACCGCCGGGCCTTCGGCGATCCAGGAGCTGATCAGCACGGTCAAGGTCCAAGCGGTGATCAACGCACGGCAGAACCTGGACCTGAGCACCGACACCCTGCTCGACGGCTCGGCGACTCTGGAAGTGATCTATCTCTAGCGTTTCTCGCTGGTGACCTGCACATAACGCGCACGCCCTGCGCCCAGGCCGGCAATGATCGCGCCCAGGCCGATCACCGCGAAAATCCAGCCGATGGCGCTCCAGCCGCCGGTCCAGTCGTGCACCAGGCCGACCGCAAACGGGCCGAGGGACGCCAGGGTATAGCCGAAACCCTGAGCCATGCTTGACAGGTTCGCGGCGACGTGGGCATCCCGCGAGCGCAGCACGATCAAGGTCAATGCCAGGCTGAAGGTGCCGCCCTGGCCCAGGCCGAGCAGGATCGCCCAGCCCCACAGACCGTCCAGCGGCGCATAGAGGCAACCGAACAACCCGCCGAGGGTCAGCAGCATCACCACCACGATCGCCAGGCGCTGGTCGCGGCCACGAGTGGCCAACCAGGGCGCGGCCAGCGAACTGATCAATTGCAGGATGATCGAGCCGGACAGCGCCAGCCCGGCCTCGGTGGCGCTGAGGCCGCGGCTGATCAGAATCGACGGCAGCCAGCCAAACACGATGTACGCCAGGGACGATTGCAGGCCCATGTACAAGGTCACCTGCCAGGCCAGCGGATCGCGTAACAAGCCTTTGACCTGATACGCGACGCGA
Source organism: Pseudomonas sp. S4_EA_1b (assembly GCF_016307435.1). Taxonomy (NCBI): domain Bacteria; kingdom Pseudomonadati; phylum Pseudomonadota; class Gammaproteobacteria; order Pseudomonadales; family Pseudomonadaceae; genus Pseudomonas; species Pseudomonas sp. S4_EA_1b. The sequence continues at coordinate 65,783 of NZ_JAEILC010000012.1, forward strand.
TGGGCGCCGTGTCGTTGCCCGACCTGGGGCCACCATACCAACGCCGCCACCACCGCCGGCACCATCCAGAAGCCCAGGCCCATGCTCCAGCGGTCGCCGAACACATGGCTCAGCGGCACTGTCGCCCCCGCCGCCAGCGCGGCGCCCAGGCACAACGCCATGGTGTACACGCCGGTCATGGCCCCGGCCTGGCGAGCGAAATCACGCTTGACGATGCCCGGCAGCAACACGCCGATAATGCCGATGCTCGCCCCGGCAATCAGGCTGCCGGCAAACAGCCCGACCTCACCGAATGCACTGCGCAGAATGATGCCACCGGCCAGTGTCAGCACGATCCCCAGCACCACGCGCTCGGCGCCGAATCGCCGCGCCAGGATCGGCGCCAATGGCGCAAACAGCCCCAGGCACAGCACGGGCAAAGTGGTCAGCAAACCGGCCTTGGCCGCCGACAAGCCCAGGCTGGCCGACACATCGCTGAGCAACGGCGCCATGCTCGACAACGCGGGGCGCAGGTTCAACGCCACCAGCACCAGGCCCAGCAGCAACAGCCACGGGCGGCTGACCTGCGGCGGGGTGTGCTGGACCTCGTCGTCATCGGCCTCGGCATCGATCAGCAGTTCTTCGAGTTCGGGTGTGCGTTGGGCTTCAGGGTTCATGGATCAACTGTCGGCAGAGGGATTTGGCGCGTTCCGGGTCTTGCTGCTCCACCGCTTCAAGCAAGGCGCTGTGCAGGTCGAACACCGCCTGGCGGCGTGGTGAAACACTGAGGGTCTGACGCAACTGGGCGCCGACGATGGCGGAAAAATACTGGTACAACTCGCTCAACGCCGGGTTGTGCGCGGCATCCACCAGGCGGGTGTGGAACACCAAGTCGGCGTGGATATAGGCCTCCAGGTCACCGTGATACAGCGCGGCGCTGGTGCGCAGGGCTTGATGCAACCCCTGCAGGTCTTGCTCGGTACGGCGTTGCGCCGCAAGACCAATGGCCTCCACTTCGAGGATCTGCCGGGTCTCCTGCGCCTGCGCCAAGGTGCAGTGGGACAACGCACGCATCGCCCCCAAAGGGTCAGTCATCGAGCGCAGATAACTGCCGTCTCCCTGGCGGATCTCAATCAACCCGGAAAACGCCAGCACCCGCATGGCTTCCCGCACGGTATTGCGGCTGATCCCCAGCTCGGCGGACAACTCCGGCTCGGTAGGCAAGCGCTCGCCGACAGCCCATACGCCCTGAGCGATGCGCAGGCGCAACTGTTCAAGGGCCTGGTCGACCAGCGAGCGTTTGATCAATGGGACGCTGTCTGTCATGGATTTCGCGCTTTCGTCCAATCATAGGATGAATTTTCCTACAGCCTATTAGGACTCAGCTACAAAGGCAACGCACTAGGGTTATCAGGCGGAAAACGAAGCAAGATTTTCGATTGGTAAAATTACCCTTAAAGGGTAATTATCAACTTAGGTGTCTTATGGAAAAGCACACACCTCATTTTGATTTAGCTCAAGTCAAGGAAGAGGTCATCCGGCTAGGTGCGCGCGCTTTCACCGCCAGCGCGCGAGAGGGAGGGCGGCAGCTGGAGTTGAGCCTCGGTCAGATGCGACTTGCCGTTTGCGCTCTGGAAGCTCGAATGTTGTACAAGTCAATGACGACATACGCAGACCATCGGATATGGCAGGACGTCTATCTGATCAAGATTTACGGCACGGAGATTTACATCAAAGTGACCTACCGTCCAAGCGGTGGGCCGCCGGTAATCTCCTTCAAGGAGAAAACTTCATGAGAACCCGACAATGCGTGAGCTGCGGCGCTGCTGAAGGCATGCAGCATTTCGAAGGTCGCACCTTCACGATCAATACCCGCGGCATGCTGCGCAAGATTCCTGATATCGCCGGCTGGGAATGCCAGGTCTGCCATGAAAGGGAGTTCGATATGGACACCGACAGTGCAGAGCGTTATTCCACTGCCAGTGATCAACTGTTGGTCGATGCGCGAAAAGTCATCGCCGCCGAAATAAAGCGAATTCGGCGCAAATTACATCTGACCCAAAAGGAGGCTGTGAGGCTGTTGATTGGCCGCGGCCACAACGCGTTTTCCCGGTACGAAAGGGCCGAGGTGTTTCCACCTGAGCCATTACTCATCCTGATGCGCTTGTTGGATAAACATCCCCACCTGTTGGCGGAGATAGAGACGCTCAACGGTGGCGAAGATCTTAACCGGCTGCTCATCGCCAAAGACGCGCAACAGCTTTCAGCTCAGGCGTCCTGACACGGTCGACAGGCAAAAATAAACCCGGCGCCAAGGCCGGGTTTATCTTCAAGCTTTACCGCAGGATCAATGCAGAATCTGGCTCAAGAACAACTTGGTCCGATCATTCTGCGGGTTGTCGAAGAAGTCATTCGGTGCCGCTTGTTCCACGATTTCGCCTTTGTCCATGAAGATCACGCGGTTGGCCACGGTACGGGCAAAGCCCATTTCGTGGGTCACGCAGAGCATGGTCATACCGTCTTCGGCCAGGCCGATCATGGTGTCGAGTACTTCTTTCACCATCTCTGGGTCCAGTGCCGAAGTCGGCTCATCGAACAGCATGATTTTCGGTTTCATGCACAGGGCACGGGCAATCGCCACACGCTGTTGCTGGCCGCCGGACAGTTGCCCCGGAAACTTGTGGGCCTGCTCCGGGATGCGCACGCGCTCCAGGTAGTGCATGGCGATTTCTTCGGCCTTGCGTTTGGGCATCTTGCGCACCCACATCGGCGCCAGCGTGCAGTTCTGCAGGATGGTCAGGTGCGGGAACAGGTTGAAGTGCTGGAACACCATGCCGACTTCGCGGCGGATCGCCTCGATCTGCTTGAGGTCGTTGGTCAGCTCCACGCCATCGACCACGATGCGGCCCTGCTGGTGCTCTTCCAGGCGGTTGAGGCAGCGGATGGTGGTGGACTTGCCGGAACCCGACGGGCCGCACAGGACGATACGCTCGCCCTGCTTGACGTTGAGGTTGATGTCTTTCAACACATGGAACTGGCCGTACCACTTGTTGACGCCCTGCATCTGGATAATGCCTTCAGGGCCCACAGGCTGTTTGATTGCTTCGCTCATCAAAAGAACTCCTAACGCTTGTGGCCTGTGTCGAGCTTGCGTTCCAGGTGCATGGAATAGCGCGACATACCAAAACAGAAAATCCAGAACACCAGGGCGGCGAACACGTAGCCTTCAGTGGCCATGCCCAGCCATTTAGGGTCGGCGGCGGCTTGCTTGACGCTGTTGAGCAGGTCGAACAGGCCGATGATGATCACCAGGCTGGTGTCCTTGAACAGCGCGATGAAGGTGTTGACGATCCCCGGAATCACCATCTTCAGGGCTTGCGGCAGAATCACCAGGCCCATGCTGCGCCAGTAGCCCAGGCCCATCGCTGCGGCCGCTTCGTACTGGCCTTTAGGGATGGCCTGCAAACCGCCACGCACCACTTCGGCCACATAGGCCGACTGGAACAGGATCACGCCGATCAGCGCCCGCAGCAACTTGTCGAAGTTCATGCCTTCGGGCAGGAACAACGGCAGCATTACCGAGGACATGAACAGCACGGTAATCAGCGGCACGCCGCGCCAGAATTCGATGAAGGTCACGCAGACCACACGAATCGCCGGCATGTTCGAACGCCGCCCCAAGGCCAGCACAATACCCAAGGGCAAGGCGCCGGCGATGCCGACGGTGGCGATGACCAGGGTCAGCATCAGGCCGCCCCATTGGCTGGTGGCCACGGTGGCCAGGCCAAATACACCGCCATGCAGCAGGAAGAAGGCGATGATCGGGTACAGCACCAGGAAGCTCAGCCCGTAGATTGCCTTGCGCGGGAAGCGCGAGATGAACAACGGTGCCACGCCGACGATGGCCAGCCACACGGTCAGGTCCACGCGCCAGCGCAGATCGCCGGGGTAGTAGCCATACATGAACTGCCCGAAACGCTGTTGGATGAACACCCAGCAGGCGCCCTCCTTCGTGCAGTCGGCGCGGGTGGTGCCAACCCAGTTAGCGTCCAGGATGGCCCAATGCAGGATCGGCGGCACCACCAGGTACACCAGGTAGATCGACAGCAGGGTCAGCAGTGTATTGAGCCAACTGGAAAACAGGTTGGCGCGCATCCATGCCATCGGCCCGAAGACTTTGCTCGGCGGCGGCATATCAGGTTTGAAAGTATGCGAACTCATGTGCGTTTCCTCACCGCTCGATCAGCGCAATGCGCTTGTTGTACCAGTTCATCAGCAGGGAAATGCTGATGCTGATCGCCAGGTACACGCTCATGGTGATGGCAATGACTTCGATCGCCTGGCCGGTCTGGTTGAGCACCGTGCCGGCAAACAGCGAAACCATTTCCGGGTAACCGATACCGGCGGCCAACGACGAGTTCTTCGCCAGGTTCAGGTATTGGCTGGTCAGCGGCGGAATGATCACCCGCAGGGCCTGCGGGATGATGACCTTGCGCAGCGTCGGACCGTTACGCAGGCCCAGGGAGCGAGCGGCTTCGGTCTGGCCATGGCTGACGGACTTGATGCCCGAGCGCACGATCTCGGCGATAAACGCTGCCGTGTACACCGTCAGTGCCAGGGTCAGCGCCAGCAGTTCGGGGATCAATACCCAGCCGCCGACAAAGTTGAAGCCTTGCAGCTTGGGCATTTCCCAGTGCAGCGGCACGCCGAAGATCAACGCGCACAGTGTCGGGATCACGATGAACAGCGCCAGGCCCGCCCAGAACTTATGGAACGGCACGCCCGTGGCTTCAAAGCGTTTATTGGCCCAGCGCGCCATCATCACGATTGCCACGATGGCCAGCACAATGCTCGCCAAGAACGGCCAGAAACCGTCAGCGGCCAGCGCCGCCGGCATGTTCAGGCCACGGCTACTGACAAAGAAGGTATCGCCGAAATTATGGCTGTTGCGCGGCCCTGGCATGGTCAGGAACACGGCGAAGTACCAGAACAGGATCTGCAACAACGGCGGGATGTTGCGGAAAACTTCCACGTATACCGTCGCCAGTTTGTTGATCATCCAGTTCGACGACAGGCGCGCCACGCCGATGATAAAGCCCAGCAAGGTGGCCAGAATCACGCCGATGAACGTCACCAGCAAGGTGTTGAGCAGGCCGATCACGAAGACCCGGGCGTAGCTGTCCGATTCGGTGTAATCGATCAAATGCTGCGCGATGCCGAAGCCGGCACTGCGTTCAAGAAAGTCGAAACCCGAGGTGATGCCCCGGTGCTGAAGGTTGGTCTGGGTATTGTTGAAGAGGTACCAGCCCAGCGAGACCACCGCCACAATCGTGATGATCTGGAAGAGCCACGCACGCACTTTGGGGTCGCTGAAGCTGAGCTTCTGCTTGGGTGCGCCGATTTGATTTTGCATGAAGTGCCCCGGAAAGAATGGAACAGAACATCACCCGGCGGTTGGCCCACCGGGTGACAGAACCATCAGCGATCAGCGCACAGGCGGTGCGTATTGAATGCCGCCGTTGTTCCACAGTGCGTTCAGGCCACGGTCGATTTCCAGCGGGGTGCTCTTGCCCAGGTTGCGCTCGAACACTTCACCGTAGTTACCGACTTGCTTGACGATCTGTACGACCCAGTCCTTCTTCACTTTCAGGTCTTTGCCGTATTCACCGTCAGCACCGAGCAGACGAGCTACGTCCGGGTTTTTGGTGGACTTGGCTTCAGCCTCGACGTTCTTGGAAGTGATACCGGCCTCTTCCGCGTTGAGCATGGCATAGCCTACCCAGCGCACGATGGCCAGCCACTCGTCGTCGCCGTTACGCACGACCGGGCCCAGTGGTTCCTTGGAAATGGTTTCCGGCAGTACCACGTAATCCTTCGGCGAGGCCAACTTGCTGCGCTGGGCGAACAGTTGGGACTTGTCGGAGGTCAGCACGTCGCAACGCCCGGATTCGAGCGACTTGGCGCTTTCGTCGGAGGTGTCGAAGGTGATCGGGGTGTATTTCAGACCGTTGCCACGGAAGTAGTCGGAAACGTTCAGCTCGGTGGTGGTACCGGCCTGGATGCAGATGGTTGCACCGTCCAGTTCCTTGGCGCTTTTGACGCCCAGCTTGTTGTTAACCAGGAAGCCGATGCCATCGTAGTAGGTAATGAAACCCGGGAATTTCAGGCCCATGCCCGCATCGCGGGAGCTGGTCATGGTGGTGTTACGGGACAGAATGTCGACTTCGCCCGATTGCAGCGCGGTGAAACGCTCTTTGGCATTCAACTGGCTGAATTTGACCTTGGTGGCGTCACCGAAGACGGCAGCCGCCACAGCGCGGCATACGTCAGCGTCGATCCCCAGGATCTTGCCGCTGGCATCCGGTACCGAGAAACCCGGCAAGCCGTCACTCACGCCACACTGTACAAAGCCTTTCTTCTGCACAGCGTCCAGGGTTGCGCCGGCTTGGGCGAAACCGCTGACACCCAGTACAGCGGCCGCGCATACGATGGCCAGGGTGGATTTCAATACCTTCATTCAAACCTCCAGTTTTGCTCTTGTTGTGTCGGAGCTCGAATCCCAGCGCACCCTTATGAGGCGATATTGACCCGTGTTGGCTTTTTTTAGGGTCAAGCGGCATGGGACTGTCGCATTAATTCCAGCGGCTATCTCCCAAGCGGCACTCACTGATAGTGTTACCGACCGAGGATAGTTCTGACATCGACCTACACATAGCAAGCGCCGTACCAGAGTGACGGCTGAGTCGTTTCAGCCCAGGTTCAAGTGTAAAAGATTCAACGTTGCGACATCTTGTTAACAAATCAACCCGCTGCGCACCGTTCCGACGCACCCAATCGGAGCGAGCGCACGTTTATGGAGCGAACATGACCGACCCCCTTATTCTTCAGCCCGCCAAGCCTGCCGATGCCTGTGTTATCTGGCTGCATGGCCTGGGTGCCGATCGCTATGACTTCATGCCCGTAGCCGAAGCCCTACAGGAAGATCTGCTGTCCACCCGATTCGTCTTGCCCCAGGCACCGATCCGTCCGGTAACGATCAACGGCGGTTACGAGATGCCCAGCTGGTACGACATAACGGCCATGAGCCCCGCCCGCTCCATCAGCCTGGAAGAGCTGGAAATTTCGGCGCAAACCGTAATGGATTTGATCGAAGCGCAAAAAAGAACCGGGATAGACGCGTCGCGAATTTTCCTCGCGGGGTTCTCCCAAGGCGGCGCCGTGGTTTACCACACCGCTTTTCTGAAGTGGCAGGGACCGCTGGGTGGCGTGATCGCCCTCTCCACCTATGCCCCCACGTTCAGCGATGAGCTGGAGTTATCCGCCAGTCAACAGCGCATTCCGACCCTTTGCCTGCACGGCCAGTACGACGACGTGGTGCAGAACGCCATGGGTCGTACAGCAATGGAGTACTTGAAGCACCATGGTGTCACCGTGACATGGCAGGAATACCCAATGGGACACGAAGTGTTACCTGAAGAGATACAAGACATTGGGCAATGGCTGAGCGACCGCCTGCGCTGAAACCCTGGCTTTATGTAGCCGTATGACAGACGCACTACGCCGCGCCCGAATCTTGCATTACACTGGCCGGCGTATATTCCTTAACCAATTAATGAGATCACCGTGCTCAAAGCACTCAAGAAGATGTTCGGCAAAAGCGAGGCTGAGCCGCTCGCGCCTGTTCCCAGCGCCCCTGTCCCGACGCCCGGCAGCCGCAATGACGGTCAACAGCCCGGCCGGACCGCACCTGTGGCCCCGCCCAGGAAGCCATCGGTGACCGCGCCCGAACAGACTGCACCGGCTGAGGCCACGCCAGCCCCGCAAGCCAAAGCACCGCGCCGTCAACGTGCGCCCAAACCGCCGGTCACCCCATGGAAACTCGAAGACTTCGTCGTCGAGCCCCAGGAAGGCAAGACCCGCTTCCATGACTTCAAGCTGGCTCCGGAACTGATGCACGCCATCCAGGACCTGGGCTTCCCGTACTGCACGCCGATCCAGGCGCAGGTGCTGGGCTTTACCCTGGCCGGCAAAGACGCCATCGGCCGCGCGCAGACCGGCACCGGCAAGACCGCCGCATTCCTGATCTCGATCATTACCCAACTGCTGCAAACGCCGCCGCCCAAAGAACGTTACATGGGCGAACCGCGCGCGCTGATCATCGCGCCAACCCGCGAGTTGGTGGTACAGATCGCCAAGGACGCCGCCGACCTGACCAAGTACACCGGCCTCAACGTCATGACGTTCGTAGGCGGCATGGACTTCGACAAGCAGCTCAAGTACCTCGAAGCCCGCCACTGCGACATCCTGGTTGCCACCCCGGGTCGCCTGCTGGACTTCAACCAGCGCGGCGACGTGCACTTGGACATGGTCGAAGTGATGGTGCTGGACGAGGCCGACCGCATGCTCGACATGGGCTTTATCCCACAGGTACGCCAGATCATTCGCCAGACCCCGCCGAAAAGCGAGCGTCAGACCCTGCTGTTCTCCGCGACCTTCACCGAAGACGTGATGAACCTTGCCAAGCAATGGACCACCGACCCATCGATCGTGGAGATCGAAGCGGAAAACGTCGCCAGCGAAAACGTCGAGCAGCATATCTACGCCGTGGCCGGTGCCGACAAATACAAACTGCTCTACAACCTGGTCAACGACAACGGTTGGGAGCGGGTGATGGTGTTCGCCAACCGCAAGGACGAAGTGCGCCGCATCGAAGAACGCCTGGTGCGTGACGGCGTGAACGCCGCGCAACTGTCCGGCGACGTGCCTCAGCACAAGCGCATCAAGACCCTGGAAGGTTTCCGCGAAGGCAAGATTCGCGTGCTGGTGGCCACCGACGTGGCAGGCCGCGGGATTCACATCGACGGCATCAGCCATGTGATCAACTTCACTCTGCCGGAAGTGCCGGACGACTATGTACACCGCATCGGCCGTACTGGCCGCGCCGGTGCGGCGGGTGTGTCGATCAGCTTTGCCGGGGAAGATGACTCGTATCAGTTGCCGTCGATCGAAGCGCTGCTGGGGCGCAAGATCAGCTGCGAGACACCGCCGACGCATCTATTGCGGGCCGTAGAGCGCAAACGCCCGTAAGCTGAAATGCGATAAAAAGTGGGAGGGGGCTTGCCCCCGATAGCTATGGCACATTCAACACCTCTGTTGACTGACACACTGCTATCGGGGGCGAGCCCCCTCCCACATTTAATTTCAGCTGATTTTTGACCGTACTACTTCCAGCGATCCGCCGCAGTGTGGTCGCTGTCTCGCCCTTCCACCCAGCGCGCACCTTCCGGGGTGTTTTCCTTCTTCCAGAACGGCGCACGGGTCTTCAGATAGTCCATCACAAACGCACAGGCGTCGAACGCCGCCTGGCGATGGGCACTGGCAGCCGCGACGAACACAATCGGCTCGCCCGGCTCCAGGGCGCCGACGCGGTGCAGCACTTCCAGTTTGAGCAATGGCCAGCGCTGCTCGGCTTCGGCGGTGATCTTGGCCAGGGCCTTTTCGGTCATGCCCTGATAATGTTCGAGGAACATGCCAGACACATCGCGCCCATCGTTGAAGTCGCGCACGTAGCCAACAAAGCTCACCACCGCGCCCACGCCTACATTCGCGGCGTGCATGGCATTGACTTGCGCACCCGGATCAAAGGCCTCCACCTGCACACGAATGGCCACGTTCAGCCTCCGGTCACGGGCGGAAAAAACGCCACGTCATCACCGGCCAAGACCGGTTCGTCCAGATCACACAACTCCTCGTTGCGCGCGCACATCAGGCTCGCCTCGTTAAGTACGGCGAACTCGGGGTCGCTGGCCAAGGCCAGGCGCACGGCATCCACGGTGGCAAACTCGCCTTCCATCTCCAGCGAATCGAAGCCCACCGCCTCGGCGTAACGCGCAAAAAACAATACGTTGATGCTCATGCCTGGTCTGCCTTGAAATGCCCGCTCTTGCCGCCGAGTTTTTCCAGCAGGCGAATGTTTTCGATGGTCATGCCGCGATCCACCGCCTTACACATATCGTAAATGGTCAGTGCGGCGACGCTGGCGGCGGTCAACGCTTCCATCTCCACGCCGGTCTGCCCCGAGAGCTTGCAGCGCGCGACGATATGTACGGTATTTTCCCCTTCAGCGGCCAGCTCGACCTTGACGCCCGTCAGCATCAGCGGATGGCACAGGGGAATCAGATCACTGGTCTTTTTGGCCGCCTGGATCCCGGCGATACGGGCCACGGCGAACACGTCGCCCTTGGGGTGGGCACCGTCGACAATCATTTTGAGGGTCTCGGGCAGCATGCGCACCCGCGCTTCGGCCACCGCCTCACGGAACGTCACGGACTTGTCGGTGACGTCGACCATATGGGCGCGACCTTGGGAATCGAGATGAGTCAGCACGAGGCCTCCTTGAGGCAGCAAAAAAGCTAAAAGCTGCAAGCGGCAGGTCAAAAGCTCACCGGACCCACTTGCAGCTTGTAGCTTAAAGCTTGCGACTCAGAGATGCGACTCTGCGTATTCCGCCAGAATCGAGCGAGGCACCCCTTGCAGCGCGATATGCACGCCGTTCGGGAAATCCTTGAAGCGTTCGGTCAGGTAGGTCAGCCCGGAACTGGTCGCGGACAGGTAAGGAGTGTCGATCTGTGCCAGGTTGCCCAGGCACACCACTTTGGAACCGGCGCCGGCACGGGTGATGATGGTTTTCATCTGGTGCGGTGTCAGGTTCTGGCATTCGTCGATCAGGATCAGGCTCTGCTGGAAGCTGCGACCTCGGATGTAGTTGAGGGATTTGAACTGCAACGGCACTTTGCTGAGGATGTAGTCGACGCTGCCATGGGTGTTTTCGTCATCCATGTGCAAGGCTTCGAGGTTGTCGGTGATCGCCCCCAGCCACGGTTCCATTTTTTCCGCTTCGGTGCCGGGCAGGAAGCCGATTTCCTGGTCCAGGCCCTGCACGCTGCGGGTGGCGATGATGCGGCGATAGCGCTTGGTGACCATGGTCTGTTCGATGGCGGCCGCCAGGGCCAGGATGGTTTTACCGGAACCGGCGGCACCGGTCAGGTTCACCAGATGGATATCCGGATCCAACAGCGCATACAGCGCCAGGCTTTGGTAGATATCACGCGGTTTCAGGCCCCAGGCTTCCTGGTGCAACAGGGGTTCCTGATGCAGGTCGAGGATCAGCAGCTTGTCGACCTGGATCTCTTTGATCCAGCCCACGAAGCCCTGTTCGTCGATGATGAATTCATTGATATGCACCGCCGGCAGGTTGTCGATCAGTTGTACCTGATGCCAGGTGCGGCCATGGTCCTGACGGGTTTCCACCTTGCTGACACGGTCCCAGAACGAACCGGTCATGGTGTGATACCCACGGGATAGCATCGAAACGTCGTCGACCAGTTGGTCGGTGCTGTAGTCCTCGGCCGCGATCCCACATGCGCGAGCCTTGAGGCGCATATTGATGTCTTTGGTCACCAGCACCAGACGCAGGTCCTTGTCACGCGCGTGCAGGTCGATCAATTGGTTGATGATTTTGTTGTCGTTCAGGTTTTCCGGCAGCAGGCTGTTGGGCTCGCTGCGCTTGCTCATCAGAATCGACAGCAAGCCCTTGGGTCCGCTCTTGCCGCGCTGGATCGGCACACCGACTTCAACATCTTCAGGCGAGGCCTCGCCCAGGGTCTTGTCGATCAGGCGGATGGCCTGGCGACATTCGGCGGCAACGCTGTGGTGGCCGCTTTTGAGTTTGTCGAGCTCCTCAAGCACGATCATCGGGATGGCGACGTGGTGTTCTTCGAAATTGAGCAGTGCGTTTGGATCGTGGATCAATACATTCGTATCAAGCACATAAAGGATTGGCTGGTCGGAAGAAGGGTTACGTCCATGATCATCCATACTCGGTCACCTTTTGTGGGAGCCAGTCGACGCAATACCTGGGCGGTGCTGCGCCTCGATTCGACCACCGAATGCACCTGAGTGACGTCAAGTGCATGCCCACATGAGGAGTCTTGGAAGACGCCACCTGTGCTGCAGGTTTCGGCGATCTGACTTCGTAATACCGCAAAACGTGTGACAGGAAAAAGCACTTTGACGCTTTTTTGAAGTTTATTTTTCAGGATGACGAATAGCACTAGCCGAGTGCCAGCTGCGCCGTTAAAGTCGGAAGTCCGCCTGCATCGAAATGTCGCACAAAATCACCCCGAAACTTGCGCAAACCCAACAGGGCCGGGCACTTCATCGAAACGCTTCGCGACAGTCCTGCCAACCCAGGCCGCTCTGCGCGGTCGCCTGCAGCAACCACGGCAATGCCACCCGCGCCTTGTCCTGAGTGTCGTGAAACACAATCACGCCTTTGCGCCATAACAGCATCAGCGTGAGCACGCGCTGCGCCGATTCTTCAGCCTTGAGCTTGCCCGGCTCGTCCTGGGAATCGATGTCCCACAACGCCACCTGCAAGCCCTGTGATTGGAAAAACCCCTGGCTGTCCGCGCGGCGCTGGCCATAGGGTGGGCGAAACAGCGGCAGGTAGTTTTCCGGCATCAGGTTCTGCACCAGCGCAGCGCTGCGGGTGATCGAGCTTTGCCAGTCCACCCAATGGCTATGGGAACGGTACTGCCAGCCCTGGGTGCCCACACACTGGCCTTGGTACAGCGCCTGCACGTCGGCGGCGGAGCTGCGCTCCACGCGGGTTTGCAGGCTGCTACCGAGGACAAAGAACACCCCGTTCATCTTCTGTTTGCGCAGATAGTCGGCCAGCCAATCGGTGTTGCCGCTGACGGGCGCGGGGCCGCCGTCGAAGGTCAGCAGGAACAGGCGGTCATTGAATTCATCGCCATTGCGTTCATGGTCGCCGAACCGCGCAACCTCGCTGCTGATCTGCGGAAACAGCGCGGCCTTGCGCAGCAGTTCGTCCAGGTAGCGCTCATGGAAGGCATGGCTGGGGGCGGCCCAATCTATATAGAAGGAGCTTTCGCTGATCTGGAACTTGCCGGCCTCCTCGCGAAGGTCGTCCATGTTTTCCACCAGGTAGCAGAACGACGCATCCACCTCGCAACTCTGCTGGGCGACGCTGTAGTTCTCCAGCAAGCGTTGCCACAGCTCACGGCGCAGGTCGTTGATGGCCGCCAGGTTGATGATCTTCAATCCCAGGCGTTGTTTAAGAGCCGCTTCATCCTGGGACTCGCTGGCCAGCAGGCTGTGGGCGAACATCAGGATTTCGGCGCGCGAGCCCACATCGAACAGCGCCGGCGTGCTGAGCTTTTCGGGCCAGATGCCACGGTCCAGGCTGGCCACGTCCACCGGCGCGGCCTGGGCGCTTAGGCACAACAGACAAGCGGACAATAAAAGCGCTATTCGCACACAGGGTCTCCCTCTCCAGAACTACCGGCCATCATAGCGGATCGCGCCTATCGCCATCATAGGTGGAGTCAAATCGCCCAAGCCCCTAGAATCGCGCCCACGATTACAGGAGCCAACTTCATGCTGATGGTGATTTCCCCCGCCAAAACCCTCGATTTCGAGTCAAAGCCGGTCACTGCGCGCTTCACCCAGCCGCAGTACCTGGATCACTCACAGGAACTGATCGAGCAACTGCGCGAATTCAGCCCGGCGCAGATCAGCGAATTGATGCACGTCTCCGACAAGATCGGCGGCCTGAATGCCGCGCGCTTTGGCAGTTGGACGCCCGCCTTCACCCCCGAAAACGCCAAGCAGGCCCTGCTGGCCTTCAAGGGCGACGTGTATACCGGCTTGAACGCGGAAACGTTCAGCGACGCCGATTTCAGCTACGCCCAGGACCACCTGCGCATGCTCTCAGGCCTGTATGGCCTGCTGCGCCCGCTGGACCTGATGATGCCGTATCGTCTGGAAATGGGCACCAAACTGGCCAACGCCCGTGGCAAGGACCTGTACGCCTTCTGGGGCACACGCATCAGCGAATGGCTCAACGAAGCCCTGGCCGCCCAAGGTGACGATGTGCTACTCAACCTAGCGTCCAACGAGTACTTTTCGGCAGTCAAACGCACGGCCCTGAACGCGCGGATCATCAACACCGAGTTCAAGGACCTGAAAAACGGCCAGTACAAAATCATCAGTTTCTACGCAAAAAAGGCGCGCGGCATGATGAGCCGTTTTGTGATCGAAGAACGCATCAATGACCCCGAAAAGCTCAAGGGGTTTGATGTACAGGGCTACCGCTTCAATGCAGAGCAGTCTAAGCCGGACAACCTGGTGTTTCTACGCGACCACGCACCGGAATAAGGCCGTACCCGCCTCTCTCAGACAAAAAAATGCAGATGTGGGAGGGGGCTTGCCCCCGATGGCAGCGCATCAGTCGATACATAAATTGACTGACCAACGCAATCGGTGGGCAAGCCCCTCCCACATTTTTGTTTTCCCTTTACATCGAAATCGTCATTTATTTGACGTCAAAAAATATCACGACACAACCCTATCAATAGTTTCACTCGACATTCATCGTTTTTTTTCGTAGTGGCACCGGTTTTTTTTCACACTAGTGGCACAAAACTATCCCCGCGCGCCAACTCCCCACAACTACTGGCCCAAATAGCAAGTGCTATCAATATAGTACTAGTGCCATCTCCTCTCGTATTTCAAGAAATTTCTGGAAACAGGATGAGCGGCTAGGAACTTCATCCTAAAGCGCCGCTCATACCACCGGTAACGAAATTCTCGGTTTCTGTAAGAGATGACTTACATGGCGACCAACGGAAGTAGCGAAGTTGTCATATTCAACTTCGACTCATGGGTCATATTACCAACTGATTAGTTAAAGGCGGCGATAAGGAATTATTGCCACAAACTATAAGGCCAAGGTCGTGCTTACCCCAATGGGTCAGTGACACATCCCAAGGCTTTGATATTTAAAGGCTTATTGCCCTTATCAAAGCTCTGCGGCACTGGCGCCAGGCCCTTCTCCCAGGAAGGCTGGCTGCATTTGAGGGCAGGCCCCAATAACAAGGCCACGTTGCGCACAACTTGAGTGCAATTGTTAGACACTCACTATTTAACATGCCTGTACACGGTAAGTCGGCGTCTATTCGCCTAACTTTCGTGGAAACAGTGACGCTTGCAAACATGAACTCCGGCCATCTATTGGCATGATTAACACCGTCTTCAATGACAATGAGGTAAATGCGATGCGCATCAGCATATTTGGTTTGGGTTACGTTGGCGCAGTCTGTGCCGGTTGCCTGTCTGCCCGTGGCCACGAAGTGGTCGGTGTGGACATCTCCAAGGAAAAGATCGACCTGATCAACGCTGGCAAATCGCCAATCGTTGAACCGGGTCTGGGCGAACTGTTGAGCCAGGGTATCCAAACGGGTCGACTGCGCGGCACCACCAACTTCGCCGAAGCCATCCGCGATACCGACCTGTCGATGATTTGCGTCGGCACGCCGAGCAAGAAAAACGGCGATCTGGAACTCAACTACATCGAATCGGTATGCCGCGAGATCGGTTTTGTCCTGCGTGACAAGACCACCCGCCACACCATCGTGGTGCGCAGCACCGTGTTGCCGGGCACCGTCGCTAACGTGGTGATCCCAATCCTCGAAGACTGCTCCGGCAAGAAAGCCGGCGTCGATTTCGGCGTCGCGGTCAACCCCGAATTCCTGCGCGAATCCACCGCCATCGCCGACTACGACCTGCCACCGATGACCGTCATCGGCGAATTCGACACAGCCTCCGGCGATGTCCTGCAGTCGCTGTACGAAGAACTCGACGCACCGATCATCCGCAAGGACATCGCCGTCGCCGAGATGATCAAGTACACCTGCAACGTGTGGCACGCCACCAAAGTCACCTTCGCTAACGAAATCGGCAACATCGCCAAAGCGGTCGGTGTCGACGGTCGCGAAGTGATGGAAGTGGTCTGCCAGGACAAGACCCTCAACCTGTCCCAGTACTACATGCGCCCAGGTTTCGCCTTCGGCGGCTCGTGCCTGCCAAAAGATGTTCGCGCCCTGACTTACCGCGCCGGCTCCCTGGACGTGGAAGCACCGCTGCTCAACTCCCTGATGCGCAGCAACGAGTCCCAGGTGCAGAACGCCTTCGACATCGTCTCCAGCCACGACAAACGCAAAGTCGCCCTGCTGGGCCTGAGCTTCAAGGCCGGTACCGATGACCTGCGTGAAAGCCCGCTGGTCGAGCTGGCCGAGATGCTGATCGGCAAGGGCTACGACCTGAGCATCTACGACAGCAACGTCGAATACGCGCGTGTTCACGGCGCCAACAAGGATTACATCGAAGGCAAGATCCCTCACGTGTCGTCCCTGCTCAACTCGGACTTCGACGATGTGATCAACAACTCCGACGTGATCATCCTGGGCAACCGCGACGAGAAGTTCCGCTCCCTGGCCCATAACGCGCCGGAAGGTAAGCAAGTGGTCGATCTGGTGGGCTTCATGTCCAAGGCAACCAGCGCGAGCGGCCGTACTGAAGGCATTTGCTGGTAACAGCAACGGCAAGTTTCAAGCTGCAAGCGTCCTTATCCCCAGCGCTTGCAGCTTGAAGCCTTCTTCACCTTCGGATGACGCTTATGTCCACGCTAAAACACGTACTCCTCCAATCCGCCGGCTGGCTGTTGTTTCTGAGCCTGCTGATGGGACTCGCCCTGCTGTTGCCGGCGAGTACGTTCGACTCCGAGTCGAAGAATTTTATTTTCCTGATTGGCGCCGTCGGTATCTGGCGCTACTCGATGGGCGCTACGCATTTCTTTCGCGGCATGCTGTTCCTGTATGTGGTCTACCCGCACCTGCGCCGCAAAGTCCGCAAGCTGGGCAAGGCTGCCGACCCGTCCCATGTGTTTCTGATGGTCACCAGTTTCCGCATCGATGCCCTGACCACTGCCCAGGTGTACAGCTCGGTGATCCGTGAAGCGATCGACTGTGGCTTCCCGACCACCGTGGTCTGCTCCCTGGTGGAAATGTCCGATGAGCTGCTGGTCAAGAGCTTGTGGGAAAAGATGAACCCACCAGAACACGTCAAGCTCGACTTCGTGCGTATCGCTGGCACCGGCAAGCGCGACGGCCTGGCCTTCGGTTTCCGTGCTATTTCGCGTCACTTGCCGGATGACCGCGCGGTCGTGGCGGTGATCGACGGCGACACCGTGCTCGCCGAAGGCGTTGTACGCAAGACCGTGCCGTGGTTCCAGCTGTTCGGCAACGTCGGCGGCCTGACCACCAACGAGTTCTGCGAAGTGCGCGGCGGTTACATCATGAGCGAGTGGCACAAGCTGCGCTTCGCCCAACGCCACATCAACATGTGTTCCATGGCCCTGTCCAAGCGCGTACTGACCATGACCGGTCGTATGTCGGTATTCCGCGCCAGCGTGGTCACCGACCCGGGCTTTATTGCTGACGTGGAAAGCGACTCGCTGCAACACTGGCGCCTGGGCCGCTTCAAGTTCCTCACCGGTGATGACAAGTCCAGCTGGTTCAGCCTGATGCGCTTGGGCTACGACACGTTCTACGTGCCGGATGCCGCGATCAACACCGTGGAACACCCGCCGGAAAAGAGCTTTATCAAGGCCAGCCGCAAGCTGATGTTCCGCTGGTACGGCAACAACCTGCGTCAGAACTCCCGTGCCCTGGGCCTGGGTGTGCGTCGCCTGGGTCTGTTCACCAGCATCGTGTTGTTCGATCAGCGCGTGTCGATGTGGACTTCGCTGCTCGGCCTGACCGTGGCAATCATCGCCACCTTCAAGTACGGCGGCGCATTCATCCTCGCGTACCTGCTGTGGATCGGCATCACCCGCCTGATCCTGACCCTGCTGCTGTCGTGCTCCGGCCACAAGATCGGCCCGGCCTACCCGCTGATTCTCTATTACAACCAGATCATGGGCGCGTTGGTGAAGATCTACGTGTTCTTCCGCCTTGATCAACAGTCCTGGACCCGCCAGGACACCAAACTGACCCGCGATTTGGCCAGCTTTCAACGTTGGTTCAACACCTGGTCGTCTCGGACCATGACCTTCTCCGCCGGCAGCATTTTCGTCGCCGTGTTGCTGATGATGGTCTGACCCAGCCAAGCCTGAATTAACCTAGGAATTACACAGTCATGAACAGCCAAGTAAACGCCAACGTTGTCCACGAATCCGAAGCCCAGCGTCAGCACGCCCGGGTCAAAATCCCGGCCAAGCTGCGCTTTTTCAACACCGACCGCAGCCAGACCGAAGCACGGGTGATCGACCTGTCCGCCGGCGGCCTGGCGTTCACCGCCACCCAGCCGCTGAACGTGGGTGAAGTGCACAAGGGTCGTCTGCAATTCGTCATCGATAACCTTGGCTTGGCCATGGACGTCGAGCTGCAGATTCGCTCCTACGACCGCCAGACCGGCCGCACCGGTTGCCAGTTCCAGAACCTCGACGCCCAGGATATTTCCACCCTGCGCCACCTGATCACCTCGCACCTGTCCGGTGACATCGTGACCATGGGCGACGTGCTGGCGACTCTGCAGCGCGACAACTTCACCAAGGCGCGCAAGGTCAAGGACGGCGGCAGCAACATGAGCGCCTTCGGTCGCTTGCGTGCCGTGACCTTCAGCCTGGCGATCTTCCTGGTTGGCTTGGCAGCGTTCGGGTTCGTCTTCAAGTCGATCTACAGCATGTACTTTGTCAGCCACGCCCAGGCCGGCCTGGTCAGCGTACCGGGCATGAACGTGACCATGCCGCGCGACGGCACCGTGCAGAGCCTGCTCAAAGGTGATGCGGTCGCCGCCAAGGGCGCGCCGCTGGCCACCTTCAGCACCAGCATGCTCGATGTGCTCAAAGGCCACCTCGACGAAGACCAACTGCAACCGGCCAAAGTCGAAGAGCTGTTCGGCAAGCAAATGACCGGCACCCTGACTTCGCCCTGCGATTGCGTGGTGGCGCAGCAACTGGTCGCCGACGGCCAATACGCCAGCAAGGGCGACGTGATCTTCCAACTGGTTCCACGCGGCAGCGAAGCCAACGTCGAAGCGCGCTTCACCTATCGCCAGTTCGCCGACGTGCGCCCAGGTACACCGGTGAGCTTCCAGGTCGCCGACGAAGAACAGACCCGCACCGGCACCATCGTCAGCAGCACCAGCCTGAACAGCGCCGACCTGTCCTCCGACATCCGCGTGCAGATCAAGCCTGATGCCCCGCTGGACAGCACCTACGCCGGCCGCCCGGTGGAAGTGATCAGCGACCGCGGCCCATCGCTGAACTGGCTGATCGACAAAGCCATGGCTCACGGTCTGTAAGCGAGGACATGCCTGTGAACCTTATCTCGACAACAACACTGGCCCCTGTGGGAGCCGGGCTTGCCCGCGATGCTGGCGACTCGGTTTACCAGGCTGACCGCGCCGATACGCTCGCAGGCAAGCCATCTCCCGCACAGCGCAAATCCCACTTCGCCTCGGCCTACTGTGCGCTGGCCCTGGCCATCTCGCTGGCCGGTTGCGTCGGCCTGCCCGACCAACGCCTGGCCAATGAAGCGCTCAAGCGCGGCGACACCGTCACCGCGCAGCAGAACTACCAGCAACTGGCCGACCTGGGTTACAGCGAGGCCCAAGTGGGCCTGGCCGATATCCAGGTTGGCACTCGTGACCCGGCGCAGATCAAACAGGCCGAGGCCACGTACCGCGCCGCAGCGGATACTTCGCCCCGCGCCCAGGCGCGCCTGGGTCGCCTGCTGGTGGCCAAGCCCGGCGCCACCGAGGCCGAGCACCACGAAGCCGAAACCCTGCTGAAAAAAGCTTTTGCCAATGGCGAAGGCAACACCCTGATTCCACTGGCGATGCTGTACCTGCAATACCCTCACAGCTTTCCCAATGTGAATGCCCAGCAGCAGATCAGTCAGTGGCAGGCGGCGGGTTATCCGGAAGCGGGCCTGGCCCAGGTGCTGCTGTATCGCACCCAGAACACCTACGATCAGCATCTGGATGATGTGGAGCGCATCTGCAAAGCCGCGCTGAACACCACCGATATTTGCTACGTCGAACTGGCTACGGTCTATCAGAAGAAAGCCGAGCCAGAAAAACAAGCCGAACTGCTCAAGCAGATGGAAGCCGGCTACAGCCGTGGCACCGTCACCGCTCAACGGGTCGATAGCGTTGCCCGCGTATTGGGTGATGCCTCCCTGGGCAAGACCGACGAAAAGACGGCCCAGGCGCTGCTGGAAAAAATCGCCCCCGGCTACCCCGCGTCCTGGGTCAGCCTGGCGCAACTGCTCTACGACTTCCCCGAACTGGGCGACGTCGACCAAATGATGAAGTACCTGGACAACGGCCGCGCCGCCGACCAGCCGCGCGCTGAACTGTTGCTCGGCAAACTCTACTACGAAGGCAAGTGGGTGCCGGCCGATGCAAAGGCCGCCGAAGCGCATTTCGAAAAAGCCGTTGGCAAAGAAGTGGCCGCCGATTACTACCTCGGCCAGATCTATCGCCGTGGCTACCTGGGCAAGGTCTACCCGCAAAAGGCCCTGGACCACTTGCTGACCGCTGCGCGCAACGGCCAGAACAGCGCCGATTTCGCCATCGCCCAATTGTTTTCCCAAGGCAAGGGCACCAAGCCCGACCCCGTCAATGCCTATGTCTTCAGCCAGTTGGCCAAGGCCCAGGACACGCCGGAGGCCAATGACCTGGCCGCCCAGCTCGAAGCCCCGCTGACTCCGGAACAACGCGCCCAAGGCCAACGCCTGGTGCAACAGGAGCTGGCCGCGCGCGGCACCCTGGCCCAAAGCACGCTGCAACTGCACGCCCTGCAAGAAGAAGACGGCGAGGAATCCCTATGAAGCTCAACCCATTCGTCAAGGCCGGTATTGGCCTGACCTTCGCCCTGCTGTGGTCGTGCCCGACCCTGGCCGCGCTGACCGAAGCCAAGAATTTCGGCCTGGAAGTCAAAGCCACCGCGCAATCCGAAGACGACCGCGACCTGGGCACCCAGAAAGGCGGCGACGTCAACGGCGTCGGCCTGGACCTGCGCCCGTGGATCTACGGCGAAAGCGGCAACTGGAGCGCCTACGCCATGGGCCAGGCGGTGGTGTCCAGCGACATTATCGAGACCGACACCCTGCAACAGTCGGCCGATGACGCAGACCAGCCCACCACCAATGACGACCGCAAAGCCAAGAAAAACTACTTGGCGATGCGTGAGTTCTGGGTGGGCTACAGCGGCTTCACGCCCTACCCCGGCGAGATCCTCAAGTTCGGCCGCCAGCGCCTGCGCAACGACGACGGCCAATGGCGCGACACCAACATCGAAGCGCTGAACTGGACCTTCGACACCACTTTGCTCAAAGCCAATGTGGGCGCCGCCGAACGCTTCAGCGAATACCGCACCGACCTCAAGGAACTGTCGCCCAAGGACAAGGACCGCCAGCACTTCTACGCCGACGCTTCCTACCAGTGGATGCCGGGCCAGTGGATCGGCCTGCGCGGCCATCACACCCATGACGACGGCAAGCTGGATTACCCGGAACCGGGCGTGCCCACCGACTCGTTGGACAAGCGCGAAAACGGCGACCTGACCTGGCTCGGCATCGAAGCCAACAGCGACGCCTACAACTGGCGCAACACCAACACCGTCAACTACTGGGCCAGCGTCACCGGTATGCAGGGCGACCGCGACACGGTCAACGCCCTCAAAGCAGACGGCAGCCGCCCGGACCAGGCCAAGCGCAGCGATAACGTGAACGGCTGGGCCACCGACCTGGGTATCCGCCTGCGTCTCGACCCGCAGTGGCAAGTGGGTGCGGCCTATGCCCGCGCCAGCGCCGAATACGAACAGAACGGCCTGCAGAGCAACCGTTCGAACTGGACCGGCACCCAATCCCGTGTGCATCGCTTCGGCGAAGCGTTTCGCGGCGAAATGAACAACATGCAGTCCATGAGCCTGTTCGGCTCCTGGCAACTGCGTGAGGACTATGACGCCAGCCTGGTGTACCACAAGTTCTGGCGCGTGGACGGCAACAAGCCGGTGGGCAGCAACGGTATCGACGCGGTGCAGAACAACACCGACGACGTGACCGGCGCGATCCTCTCCAGCACGTCCCTGCCGCTGGAAGACGGTAAGAAAGACCTGGGTCAGGAGATGGACCTGGTGGTCACCAAGTACTTCAAGACCGGCTTGCTGCCGGCCGCGCTCAGCCAGTCGATCGACGAGCCGTCGGCGTTGGTGCGTTTGCGTGCGGGTGTGTTCAAACCGGGTGACGCCTACGGCAGCCAGGTCGACTCGTACATGCATCGCGCGTTTGTCGACGTGATCTGGAAATTCTGATGGGAGCCTGCGCAATGAATGCTCAAAGCCTACTCGTCGCGGCAATGCTGGTGGCCAGTACCACCGCGTTTGCCGATACGACGGCCAAGGCGCCGACCATCGCCAAGGAACTGCAACAGGCCAAGACCTACACCATTTCCAGCCCGCCGACCGCGCCGCTGGAAATGGCCAAGCCGGCCCTGCCCGACCTGTCGGGCTACACCGCCGCGGCCATGGAAAAAAAGATCGTACGCACCAAGCCGGGCAAAATCAGCATCCGTCGCATGATGCAGGAAGACGCGCTCAAGGACTTTATCGGCGGCGATAACAAGATGGCCGAATGGGTGGTGCGCCAGCATGGCATTCCCCAGGCGATCTTTATCGACGACGGCTACATGAACCTCAAGGACCTGCTGGGCAAAGTGCCCAAGCAGTACCTGAGCGAAACCTCGCCGGGCGTGTTCCTGGCCAAGTTGCCGATCGTGGTCGGGCGCAAGGGCATCCTCGAAATCGACAAGCGCACCCAAGAGCTGCGCCTGTCCCAGGAAGCCGGTTCGTTCCTGATCAACGACGGCCAGCTGTTTGTGCGCGACACCAAAATCACCGGTTGGAGCGAAAAGGCCAATGGCCCGGCGCTGTTCAAGTCGCCCAAGGAATTCCGCCCGTTCCTGCTGGCCTGGGGCGGCACCGAGACCTACGTCGCCAACAGCAAAATGGCCAGTTTCGGCTACGCCAACAGTAAGTCGTACGGGGTGAGTATTTCCCAGTACACGCCGAATATGGCCAAGGTACTCAAGCGTCCTGAGCCGACCGGCTGGATCATTGATTCAGAGTTCTCGGACATGTGGTACGGCTTCTACTGCTACGAGACCACCGGCTTCGTGATCAAGGGCAATACCTACAAAGACAACATCGTCTACGGCATTGACCCCCACGACCGTTCCCACGGCCTGATCATTGCGGACAACACCGTCTACGGCACCAAGAAGAAGCACGGCATCATCATTTCCCGGGAAGTGAACGACAGCTTCATCTTCAACAACCGCAGCTACGACAACAAACTCTCGGGCCTGGTGATCGACCGTAACAGCGTCAACAACCTGATCGCCGACAACGAGATCTACCGCAACCACACCGACGGCATCACCCTCTATGAGAGCGGCGACAACCTGCTGTGGGGCAACAAGGTGATCAGCAACCGCCGCCACGGCATCCGCGTGCGTAACAGCGTAAACATCAAGCTGTACGAAAACGTCGCGATGGCCAACGGTTTGACCGGCGTCTACGGCCACATCAAGGACTTGACCGACACCGACCGCGACATCGCCCTCGATCCGTTCGACGCCAAGGTTTCCCTGATCGTGGTCGGCGGTGAACTGGCGGGGAACGGCAGCGGGCCGCTGTCCATCGACTCGCCGTTGAGTATCGAGCTGTACCGCGTGTCGATGCTGGCGCCGACCAAATCCAGTGGCATCAGCTTCTCCGGCGTCCTCGGCGATCGCCAGGAAGAAATTCTCGACCTGCTGGTGCGCCAGCAGAAAGCCGTGCTGATCGACCCTGTCGAACGCCAGACCGAAATGCAGGACTGAGGATGACCCTTATGCACCCACACATGATCAAACTGCTGAGCCTCTCGGGTCTGACCCTCGGCCTGCTCGCGGCCAGCCAGGGCGTGCGCGCCGACGAAGTCAAGGCACCGACCTTTACCGCCGAACCGTGCTGCAGCCTGTGCCCGGCCGCCCACGACGCGAAGAACTACACCACACGCTACCAGCAGAACTTCACCACCCTGGTGCAAGCCCAGGGCGACTGGCTGTTCCGTACCCAGGAAGACCTGCGCACCGAGTTCGACACCACCCCGGCCGGCTACAAGCGCATGCAGCAGTTGCATGACGCGTTCAAAAGCAAAGGCGTGGAACTGGTGGTGGTCTACCAGCCGACCCGTGGCCTGGTGAACCGCAACAAGCTCAATCCCGCAGAGAAAGCCTCGTACGACTTCGACAAGGCCCTGACCAACTACAAGACCATGCTCGGCCGTTTCGCCAAGATGGGTTACGTGGTGCCGGACCTGTCGCCGCTGACCAACGAGCAGTTGCCCGACGAACTACCGGCCCACGATTTCTACTTCCGTGGCGACCAACACTGGACCCCATACGGCGCCCAGCGCACCGCGAAAATCGTCGCGGCCAAGGTCAAGCAAATGCCGGAATTCGCCGATATTCCCAAGCGTGAATTCGAAACCAAGCGCTCCGGGCGCATGGGCAAGACCGGCACCCTGCACAACATGGCCGGGCAACTGTGCGGCACCAGTTACGCGATCCAGTACATGGACCAGTTCACCACCGAGCCTAAGGGCGAAGCGGGCGACGGCGACCTGTTCGGCGATTCCGGCAACCCGCAGATCACCTTGGTGGGCACCAGCCATAGCGGCAAGAACTACAACTTCGCCGGGTTCCTGGAAGAAGAAATCGGCGCCGACATCCTCAACGTCGCCTTCCCCGGCGGCGGCCTGGAAGGCTCGATGCTGCAGTACCTGGGCAGCGACGAGTTCCAGAAAAGCCCGCCGAAGATCCTGATCTGGGAATTCTCGCCGCTGTATCGCCTCGACCAGGAGACCATCTACCGCCAGATGATGTCGCTGCTCGACAACGGCTGCGAAGGCAAGCCCGCGCAGATGAGCGCCAGCGCCACCTTGAAACCGGGCAAGAACGAATTGCTGGTCAACAGTTCGAACAAAGACCTGCGCAACGCCAACCATCAGGTCGACATCCGCTTCGCCGACACCTCGGTGAAAACCCTGCAAGCCACCCTCTGGTACATGAACGGGCGCCACGAGGACATCAAGATCGAGAAACCCGAAACATCCGATACAGACGGGCGTTTCGCCTTTGAACTGCGCACCGACGAAGACTGGGCCTCGCAGAACTTGCTGGCCGTGGAAGTGCAGGGCCCGGAGAAGGGCACTGCCGCGCAGAAGGTCGAAGCGAAAATTTGCACACGCAACGTATTCCCAAGCGGTGGTCAACAGACCGCCCAACTCGGGAAGTGAGGTTACTTATGCAAAAGCTGATGCTCCCTACCCTGCTGGGCCTGGCGATGTTCGCCGGCGCCGTCAACGCCGCCGCGCCGCTGCGTCCGCCCCAGGGCTATTTCGCACCGATCGAAGCGTTCAAGACCGGCGACTTCAAGGAAAACTGCGACACCATGCCCACGCCCTACACCGGGCCGCTGCAATTTCGCAGCAAGTACGAAGGTTCGGACAAGGCACGCGCCACGCTGAATGTGCAGTCCGAGCAGGCGTTCCGCGACAGCACCGCTGACATTACCAAGCTGGAAAAAGACACCAGCAAGCGCGTGATGCAGTTCATGCGCGACGGTCGCCCCGAGCAGCTCGAATGCACGTTGAACTGGCTGGTGTCCTGGGCCAAGGCCGATGCGCTGATGTCCAAGGACTTCAACCACACCGGCAAGTCCATGCGCAAATGGGCGCTGGGCAGCATGGCCTCGGCCTATGTGCGCCTGAAGTTCTCCGACTCGCACCCGCTGGCCAACCACCAGCAGGAGTCGCAGCTGATCGAAGCCTGGTTCAACAAACTGGCCGATCAGGTAGTGAGCGACTGGGACAACCTGCCGCTGGAGAAGACCAACAACCACTCCTACTGGGCCGCCTGGTCGGTGATGGCAACCTCCATCGCCACCAACCGCCGCGACCTGTTCGATTGGGCGGTGAAGGAATACAAGGTCGGCGTGAACCAGGTCGACGACCAAGGTTTCCTGCCTAACGAATTGAAGCGCCAGCAACGCGCGCTGTCGTACCACAACTACGCCTTGCCGCCGCTGTCGATGATCGCCAGTTTCGCCCTGGTCAACGGCGTGGACCTGCGCCAGGAAAACAACAGCGCGCTCAAGCGCCTGGGCGACAAGGTGCTGGCCGGGGTTAAAGACCCGGAAATCTTCGAGCAGAAGAACGGCAAGGAACAGGACATGAAGGACCTGAAGCAGGCCATGAAATTCGCCTGGCTCGAACCGTTCTGCAACCTCTACACCTGTGCACCGGATGTGATCGAACGCAAGCATGGCATGCAGCCGTTCAAGACCTTCCGCCTGGGCGGCGACCTGACCAAGGTCTACGACCCGGCGCATGAGAAAGGCAATAAAGGCTCCTGACGCAACGCGGTTAGACATGTGGGAGGGGGCTTGCCCCCGATAGCGGTGTATCAGTTGATACATCCGGTGACTGACTCACCGCCAGCGGGGGCAAGCCCCCTCCCACATTTTTGAGCCGGTTTCATCAGTAGGAATGTAGTACCGCCCCCCGTTTTTTTCGTGGGGGGTTTGGGGGGGCTCTGGCCCTTGACTGTTGGTTAAACATGGAGAGATCGGGATGGTTTTCTCGTCCAATGTGTTCCTGTTTCTGTTCTTGCCGATCTTTCTCGGCTTGTATTACTTGAGCGGGCAACGCTATCGCAATCTGCTGCTGCTGATTGCCAGCTACGTGTTCTACGCCTGGTGGCGAGTGGACTTCCTGGCGCTGTTCGCCGCCGTGACGCTGTGGAATTACTGGATCGGCCTCAAGGTCGGTGCCGCCGGTGTGCGCACCAAACCGGCCCAACGCTGGCTGCTGCTCGGCGTGGCCGTCGACCTGTGCATCCTCGGCTACTTCAAGTACGCCAACTTCGGTGTCGACAGCATCAACGTGATGATGAAATCGATGGGCCTGGAGCCGTTCATCCTGACCCACGTGCTGTTGCCGATCGGTATCTCGTTCTACATTTTCGAGTCCATCAGCTACATCATCGACGTATACCGTGGCGACACCCCGGCCACGCGCAACCTCATCGACTTTGCGGCGTTCGTGGCGATTTTCCCGCACCTGATCGCCGGCCCGGTGTTGCGTTTCCGCGACCTGGCCGACCAGTTCAACAACCGCACCCACACCCTGGATAAGTTCTCCGAGGGCTGCACGCGGTTCATGCAGGGTTTTATCAAGAAAGTCTTTATCGCCGACACCCTGGCGGTGGTGGCCGACCATTGCTTCGCCCTGCAAAACCCCACCACCGGGGATGCCTGGCTCGGCGCGCTGGCGTATACCGCGCAGCTGTACTTCGACTTCTCCGGCTACAGCGACATGGCCATCGGCCTGGGCTTGATGATGGGTTTCCGCTTTATGGAAAACTTCAAACAGCCGTATATCAGCCAGTCGATCACCGAGTTCTGGCGCCGCTGGCACATCAGCCTGTCGACCTGGCTGCGTGACTACCTCTACATCACCCTGGGCGGCAACCGTAAAGGCACGCTGATTACTTATCGCAACCTGTTCCTGACCATGCTGCTCGGTGGCCTGTGGCACGGCGCGAACATCACCTACATCGTGTGGGGCGCCTGGCACGGCATGTGGCTGGCGATCGAAAAAGCCATCGGCCTGAACACCGCGCCGCGCAGTTTCAATGTGCTGCGCTGGGCCTTCACCTTCCTGCTGGTGGTGATGGGCTGGGTGATCTTCCGCGCCGAAAACCTGCACGTCGCCGGCCGTATGTACGGTGCGATGTTCAGCTTTGGCGAGTGGTCGCTGTCGGAACTCAACCGCGCCAGCCTCACTGGCCTGCAAGTGGCAACCCTGGTGGTGGCGTATGCGACTTTGGCGTTCTTCGGCCTGCGCGACTTCTACACCAACCGCCCCGCCGACAAAACCAAGCCGGCCGACCCGAGCCTGATCAAGGCCGTACCGGGCGACAACCCCGGCAGCATCCACCAGCCCGGTTTTACCGTGGGCCAGGACGCTGCCGTGCAACCGGCCTACTGGACCGCTGACTGGCCACGCTACGCCATGCGCGCTGCGGTGCTGCTGCTATTCGTGGCGTCGATTCTCAAACTGTCGGCGCAGAGTTTCTCGCCGTTCCTTTACTTCCAATTCTGAGGGAGCCGACCATGACCCGTTCATTACGCGTCCTCTATATCGGCCTGTTCCTGGTGCTGCTGTTGGCACTGGGCGCCTGGTCGCTGCGCAGCTTCTTCGGCTTTAGCACCAACGCCGACGCCACTGTGCTCAACGGTCGCTGGACCAAAGCCGTCGAAACCCACTACGACGACGAGTTCCCAATCAAACGCCTGGGCACCAACCTGTGGGCCGCGCTGGACTACAAGCTGTTCAACGAAGGCCGTCCTGGCGTGGTACTGGGCCGCGATCACTGGTTGTACAGCGACGAGGAGTTCAACCCCGCCGTCAACGAAGACCAGAACCTGGAAGGCAACTACGCGCTGGTCGAAGGTGTGCGCCAGAAGCTCAAGGCCCAGGGCATTCAACTGGTGATGGCGATCGTGCCGGCCAAGGTACGCCTGTATCCAGAACACCTGGGTGAAGTGAAGCCGGCCAGCATCCACGCCAACCTGTATCAGGACTTCCACGCCCGTGTCGCCGCCGACAAGATCCCGGCCCCCGACCTGCTTGGCCCGCTGCAACAGGCCAAATTGAGCGGCAAGCAAGTGTTCCTGCGCACCGACACCCACTGGACGCCGGACGGCGCGGAAGTCGCCGCCAAGCAACTGGCCAAGGCGATTGCCGAGCAGACCCCGCTCAGTGGCGAGCCACAGCGCTTTGTCACCGAGGCCGAAAAAACCGAGCCGCATAAAGGCGACCTGCGTCTGTTCCTGCCCTTGGACCCGCTGTTCGAAAACCTGATGCCACCTAAAGAGCCGCTGCAAAAACGCGTCACGCACCTGGCCGAAACCAAAGGCGACGACGCGCTGTTCAGCGACAGCGAAACCCCAGTGGCGCTGGTGGGCACCAGCTACAGCGCCAACCCCAACTGGAACTTCGTCGGCGCCCTCAAGCAAGCCTTGGGCAGCGATGTGATCAGCTATGCCGAAGACGGCCACGGCCCGATCCTGCCGATGCTCAGCTACCTCAAAAGCGACGACTTCAAGAACAGCCCGCCCCAGGTACTGATCTGGGAGTTCCCTGAACGTTATCTGCCGGTCAACAACGAAATCGGTGATGCCGACCCATCGTGGGTTGCGCAACTTAAACAAGCCGGTTCGCGCCAACAAAACATGGCACTCAACACCCTTGAAAAATCCGAGACGCCCGAACGGGCGCAAAACTGAAAGAGAGGTAACTCACATGACTTTCACTACAACTCCTCGTCGTCTCGCCAAGACTCTGGCCATCGCTGCCGGCCTGAGCGTCGTATCGATGTCCGCCTTCGCCGGTGGTGACGCAGCCCTGTACGGCCCGACCGCGCCAAAAGGTTCGAGCTTCGTGCGTGTATACAACGCCAGCAACCAGGAAGTCAGCGCTACCGTTGGCAACACCAACCTGAGCGAAGTGGCCCCACTGGCCAGCAGCGACTTCAGCTTTATGCCTGGCGGTGACTACAGCGCCAAAGTCGGCAGCCAGACCGTGCCGGTCAAACTCGCCGCCGATCACTACTACACCCTGGTCAACAGCGGTAGCGGTCAGCCACAGCTGATCGAAGAACCGCCGTTCAAGAACAAGCAGAAATCCCTGGTGCGCGTGCAGAACCTCAGCGACAAGGCCCTGACCCTGAAAACCGCCGATGGCAAGACCGATGTGGTCAAGTCGGTGGCCGCCAAAGGCCGTGGCGAGCGCGAAATCAACCCGGTGAAGGTGAGCCTGGCGTTGTATGACGGTGACAAGAAAGTCGGCGATGTGAAGCCGGTTGCGTTGGAACGTGGTGAAGCGGCGGTGCTGTATGTAACGGGCTCGGGTTCGAGCCTGTCGCCAGTGTGGGTGAAACGCCCTGTGTCGACCCGCTGATTAGATTCTGAAATTGACGCTAACCCTGTGGGCGCGGGCTTACCCCCCCACAGGCTCTGACCCAAATCAATTCAAGGAGAAACACCCATGATCCCAGTAATCCTTTCCGGTGGTAGCGGCTCACGTCTTTGGCCGCTTTCCCGTAAACAGTTCCCCAAGCAATTCCTGGCCCTGACCGGCGAGCACACGCTGTTCCAGCAAACCCTGGAACGCCTGGTGTTCGAAGGCATGGACTCCCCGATCGTGGTCTGCAACAAGGACCACCGCTTTATCGTCAACGAGCAACTGGCCGCGCGTAAGCTCGAATGCCAGCGCATCCTGATGGAACCGTTTGGCCGCAACACCGCACCGGCCGTGGCCCTGACCGCGATGATGCTGGTCAACGAAGGCCGCGACGAGCTGATGCTGGTGCTGCCCGCCGACCACGTGATCGACGATCAAAAAGCCCTGCAGCGTGCCCTGGCCCTGGCCACCGTAGCCGCCGAGCGTGGCGAGATGGTGCTGTTCGGCGTGCCGGCCACCCGTCCGGAAACCGGCTATGGCTACATCAAGTCCACCAACGATTCGCTGCTGCCCGAAGGCGTGAGCCGCGTGCAACAGTTCGTGGAAAAACCCGATGAAAAACGCGCCGTCGAGTTCGTCAAAAGCGGCGGTTACTTCTGGAATAGCGGCATGTTCCTGTTCCGTGCCAGCCGTTTCCTGGAAGAGCTGAAAAAACACGATCCGGACATCTACGACACCTGCGTGCTGACCCTGGAACGCAGCGAGCAGACCACCGACACCGTGTCCTTCGACGACGCGACATTCGCCTGCTGCCCGGACAACTCCATCGACTACGCCGTGATGGAAAAAACCCAACGCGCCTGCGTAGTGCCGCTGAGCGCCGGTTGGAGCGACGTGGGTTGCTGGGCATCGTTGTGGGCGGTCAACGACAAAGACGCCAACGGCAACGTGAGCAAAGGCGACGTGGTGATCCAGGACAGCCGCAACTGCATGGTGCACGGCAACGGCAAACTGGTGTCGGTGATCGGCCTGGACAATATCGTGGTGGTGGAAACCAAGGACGCGATGATGATTGCCCACAAGGACAAGGTCCAGGGCGTCAAGCAGATGGTCAACACCCTCAACGAACAGGGCCGCAGCGAAACCCAGAACCACTGCGAAGTGTATCGTCCGTGGGGCTCCTACGATTCGGTGGACATGGGCGGCCGCTTCCAGGTCAAGCACATCTCGGTCAAGCCGGGCGCGTGCCTGTCGCTGCAAATGCACCACCACCGCGCCGAACACTGGATCGTGGTCAGCGGCACCGCCGAAGTGACCTGTGACGAGAACGTGTTCCTGCTCACCGAAAACCAGTCCACCTACATCCCGATCGCTTCGGTGCATCGCCTGCGCAACCCAGGCAAGATCCCGTTGGAGATCATCGAAGTGCAATCGGGCAGCTACCTGGGCGAAGACGACATCGAACGCTTCGAAGACATCTACGGCCGCTCGACGCCGATCGAACGTGGCGTGTCGGTGAAAACTATCGCGCAGTAAAACAGTCGTACAAGAAGCCCTCGCCCAACCCATTGCGTCCCCTATCCGCAGTGGGTTGGGTGGGGGCTTTTTTTTGGATTTTCGCTGGCTGTGAGGGCCCTATCGGGGGCAAGCCCCCTCCCACCTTTGATCTGTGAATACATTCCAGTGTGGGTGCGGGCTTTTTTTGGATTTTCGCTGGCTGTGTGGGCCCTATCGGGGGCAAGCCCCCTACTGCCTTTGATCTGTGAATACATTCCA